>NZ_JADQBH010000010.1 GCF_016278715.1 Marinilabilia sp.
AAAACGGAACTCTTCAGGGAGATATAGTTATTGAAGGGTTGGGGGATCCCACCCTTGGCTCGAAATATTTTGATGCCCGGAGACCGACTGCAGTATTGCAAAAAATTGAAGCATTTTTAAGAAAAGAAGGCATCAATGAAATTTCCGGCAAAATATTGATTTTTGAAGGTTGTTTTGATCCATTTAGATATCCTTCCAAAAGGCTTTGGGAAGATATGGGGAATTATTACGGAGCTCCTCCTTCCGGTCTTTCATGGCGCGATAATTCTTTTGAAGTAGCATTACAATCATCAAATAATATCGGGTCAGTTTGTGAAGTTGTTTCTGTAAGTCCATGGGTGAGAAACCTGGCTTTCAGGAGTTTTGTAACATCAGCTTCGCACAATAAGGACAGTGCTTATATTTATGGCGTTCCGGGTCAGCCTGAGTGGCAAATCAGAGGCTCAATACCAGTTGGACGAAATCATTTCACTATTAAGGGTGCCCTCCCGGAACCCGGACTTTCGCTTGGGTATGAAGTGAGTGAAATAATTCATCAGGTGAAGAACATTCCTGTGGCATTCATCGCTCATGACGATTGGAGACATTCTGCCAGGCAGATTGGAGAGATAAAATCTCCTCTTTTATCAGAAATAGTTAAAGAAACCAACCGGAAGAGCATCAATCTTTTTGCAGATCATTTGCTTTTAACACTGGGGAGTACCAATGACGATTCAATAACTTCGGTATGGGACAAAGGGCTTTGGGAAATAGAAAGGTTTTGGAACCGACGGATTGATAATGCTTACATTAGTATTGAAGATGGAAGCGGCCTTTCGCCACTGAATAAAATTTCGTCCTCCTTTTTAGTCAAAATGTTGGAGTATATTTACAAGGAAGGTACGAATTTTAAAGAATTTCAAAATTCTCTGTCGCAAAGTGGTTATACCGGTACATTAAAATACATGTGGCGTCAGCCAGGTTTGAAGGGCAAAATTTATGGAAAAAGTGGTTCCATGCAGGATGTTATTGGTTATGCAGGGTATTATTTCCCTGATCAGGGGAATCCTCTCGTGTTTTCCATTATTATCAATAATCATGACATGGAAACCAGGGAGGTTCGTGAAATTGTGGAAAATTACATGTCGGAACTGTTTTTAGGGCAGGAGTTTGATAACGCCTTAAAAAATCAATTTTAATGTTGTCAATTTCACGAAACGACCATAGGAAGTTCAATAATTCCTAAAAAAGCGATTATGATTATTGTTAATTCTTGCAAGCAAGCGGTCGCTCGGCTCTGCCGCTTTGCTTGTCAAAGAATGCCGAGCGAAATAGCTGTTTTTCAGATTTATTGAAAAACGGTGAAGCCGTTTAATGTCGCACATCAAGTGTGCCCAAAATTCGTGAATAAAAAAATAATTGCGTGGCAATTAGCTTATCCGGCTAATTCGTATTGAATTCTTTTTAAGTCCCCCTTGGGAGGATTTAGGGGGCCAAACTTTTTTACAAAAACCCAAAGAATCCATGAAAGTAACTCTTCTACAGCCTAGTACATTTTGGGAGGATATTGAAAAAAACTTCCTTTTGTTTGAGCGTCTTTTTTCTGAAATGGAGCAGATAACGGATTTAGTTGTTCTTCCGGAGATGTTTCCAACCGGTTTTACCATGAACCCTGAAAAATTTGGGGCCGATGAATTGAATAAAGTCCCACGATGGTTGCAGAAAATGTCGGATAAATATGATTTTGCCATTGCCGGAAGTTCTATTGCCTGTGATGAAGAGAGGTATTATAATCGCTTTTATTTTGCCACTCCTCAACATGATATCTCATTCTACGATAAACGCCATCTTTTCCGTATGGGAGAAGAACAAAATCATTATAGTGCGGGAAGTGAAAGGAAAATTTTTGAATATAAATCCTGGCGCATCCTGCCTCAGGTTTGCTACGACCTGCGTTTCCCTGTTTGGAGCCGCAATCAGGATGATTATGATTTGCTGATATATGTGGCCAACTGGCCGGCTGTTCGCCAGGATGCCTGGAATTCCCTTCTGAAAGCCCGGGCCATAGAAAATCAGAGTTTTGTAATTGGTGTAAATCGAACCGGAAACGCCCCTGACATTGCTTACAAAGGTGGTTCTGTTGTGTTTTCACCCAAAGGAGAAGTTATTTCCAATGAATCATCACAAATTCCCGATGTTCTTTACGCTGATTTGAGTATGGATAAACTGAAATCTTTTAGGGCAAAATTTCCTGTTTGGAAAGACCGCGATGATTTTAAAATTAATGATTTCAACAATCCGTTGAAATTTATTTAAACTTAGCGGCCCTGTGACGTAAACTTATAATGGTCATAGGGGGTAGGCTGATTTGATTTTTTTATTAAGTTACTCATTGTTATTTAATTACAAGGTGCTGGTACAGAAGAGACATTAAATTTATACCAACCGGCTGTTTCCCTGACAGAATTCTAATTCTTGATGTATTTTTAATTGATAAGGAATGGCAATTATTTCTTAGTAACTTCCGTTATCTATTAAGCGTAACAAGAACCAGAATTGTTGCCCAACTTACTGGTTTATAAGTTTGAAACGTATGAGTAATTTGTATCAGATATTGTTTTATTATTCTTCCCATCCTGTTATCTGTCATAAGGTATTTAACAATGATTCCGGACAAATTTTAAAATTCGAAAAAGTTCTGGCCAATCAAGTCTTTTTAGATTTGTTTGATGGTGAACTCGATTTACTCACAGAAAATGAATCAGGCCCTGACGGATTTGATTTCTTTTCCTTTTTATGTAAAGTTCAGGAAAGTCAGATTCCCGAAGTGGCAGAACATTTCTTTTCTGATAAAAAAAGAACATTGCGCTTTGAAGGCAAAATGGTTGAAGATTCTGTATTGGCTACTTCTGTTGAAATTGTAAATGAGGTAAAGCAGGTGAAATCAACTGTTGGTAACCCAAACAGTGCCACTGTCCTGATGGATTCCACGTTTCAGAGTAGTTTAGAACTCAGGAAGCTTTTAAGGGCTGTTGAGCAAAGTCCTGTTTCGATTGTGATTACAGATACTGACGGAACTATCGAATACGTTAATCCTGTTTTTATGGAAATGACAGGTTATACACCGGAAGAGGTTTTAGGGAAAAATCCAAGAATTCTTAAATCAGGTATGGTATGCCAGAAAGATTATGAGGAGATGTGGGAAACCATAAAATCAGGAAGTATTTGGAAAGGGGAGTTCATCAATAAAAAGAAAAATGGGGATCTTTACTTCGAACAGGCTACCATTGCCCCTGTTTTGAATTCAGAGGGTGTTACAACTCATTTTGTTGCCATTAAAGAGGATATTACCGAAACAAAAAAATACGAACAGGATCTTATTGATACCAGAGAGAAGGCGCGGGAAAGTGAAATTTTAAAAGCTGCTTTCCTGCAAAATATGTCACATGAAATCAGAACCCCAATGAATGCCATTCTGGGTTTCTCGGAATTAGCAAAAATGACCGAGACGTCTGTGGAAAAGCGGAACTCTTACCTGGATATTGTTATTGAATCGACTCATCGATTGCTGGGGATAGTGGACGATATCATGGACATCAGCAAGCTGGAAACCGGAACTATTGTGCTGAAAAACAGTCCAATCCGACTGCAGGGTTTTCTGCTCAATTTGTATAACTCATTTATCGACAATACCGGTAGTCAGGTCTTGTTGGAGAAACCTGTTATTGACCCGGAACTTCAGAATATCAACATTTATATTGATTCCTCCCGGTTGAGACAAGTGCTGGAAAAACTGCTTTCGAATGCAGTAAAATTCACCAAGCAGGGGAGTGTGAAATTTGGATGTACTCGTATTGGCGGGGCGCTCAGGTTTTATGTGGAAGATACCGGAATAGGAATTCAGTCTGAAATGTTTAGTCTGATCTTCCAACCCTTTTATCAGCTTGATATGGGAGCCACCAGAGCTTTTGGGGGCAACGGACTTGGACTTACCATAGCGTCAAGAATTGTTGATAAAATGGGGAGCTCTATTAAAGTGGATTCTCATCCAGGTAAGGGGTCTACTTTCTATTTTGATGTATGGCCGGAGTATTCTGATGGCATTTCAACCCCCGACAACAGCATGGCGCGGAGTGTTGTCCCGGAAAAAAATCATTTTAGTTTACTAGTTGCCAGTGACAAAGAGATGGATTTTATTATGATTAGAGAAATTCTTAACCGTGAATTTGGGAGGAAAATTAAAGTGATTAAAGCTTCCTCCGCGAACCAGGCTATAGAAATTTGTCGTGAACAGGGGCCGGTGGACTTGATTCTAATGGATGTGAAATTGCGCGATATGGAAGATGGCCGTGCAGCCCGCCAACTAAAAAGCATGAACCCAAATGCTGCGGTAATAGCGCAAACTGGAAAAGAGATTCCTACAGACAAAGCCAATTTGTTGGAAGCAGGATGCGACGATATTATTATCAAACCTGTTTACCGGGACGACCTTATTGATTTAATGTACAAACATCTGAAAATTACAATATGAGGAAACGCGAAGCGAAGCCTTCAAAACGGGTCTGTCAATCAGATGTTTTTCCCTGATACCTTCACAGTATTGCCAATTAAAAAGGCAGGGTAATATTTTTATTTATCTTTGCCGCAAAAAAGATTTCATGTCAGATAAATACCCATGGGGCCACAATAATCCGTTCAACGATTACAGTAATTTTCTTCGCAATAAGTTCAATAATCGCGTACAAAAATTATCACTCAATGTTGGCTTAACCTGCCCCAACAGAGATGGCAGCAAAGGTACAGGAGGATGCTCTTTCTGCAATAACAACACTTTCAACCCGGATTATTGCGAACCCGATATGAGCATTACTGCTCAGTTGAATACGGGTATTTCATTTTTCAATGATCGTTACCCGAACCAGTTGTATCTTGCTTATTTTCAGGCTTACACTAACACTTATGGCCCGTTGGATTATCTTAAAAAGTTGTATGAAGAGGCGCTGAAGCATCCCGGTATTATGGGGTTGGTTGTTGGGACCCGACCCGACTGTCTCCCGGATGAATTAATTCAGTATTTTTCGGAACTTCAGAAAGATTATTACGTGGTTGTGGAGCTGGGAATTGAATCTACCAATGAAGAAACGCTGAAAGAGGTGAATCGCGGACATAGCTTTGAAGAAACCAGTGAGGCTATTCTTAAGCTTCACAAAGCGGGGTTGCCGGTGGGAGGCCACCTGATCATGGGCCTGCCCGGAGAAACCAATGAGATGATGTTGCAACATGCTGATGTTTTGTCCCGCCTGCCACTTAGTTATCTTAAATTGCACCAGCTTCAATTTGTAAAAGGTTCTGCGATGGGCCGAAAATTTCAGAAAGACCCGTCACAATTCAGATTGCTGGATGTGGATGAATACGTTGAGATTGCTATTGATTTTCTGGAACGATTAAACCCCGATATTGTGGTTGAACGGCTGGCCAGTCAGGCACCCTACAAACTATTGCTGGCCCCCAGGTGGGATCTCAAGAATTTTCAATTGGTTGAGATTGTTCGGAAGCGCATGATTGCACAAAAAACCTGGCAGGGACGATTGTTTCATCAGGGCTGACCAAAAACCCGCTTGAGCAAGGCTGTCACCCTGGCTTGCGGGTTTTCTCTGATTTTTTCTTCTTCCTGAGCCAACTTTAGAAACAGACCATCCAATGCTTTTTCGGTTAAATATTTGTCTAAATCGGTTTCAATAGTTTGCAGACTGGCCATTTTTCCTACGATAGAACCTGCTACCCGGTTCCACTGTCCTGTAAGAGTATTCCACGATTCATTGGTAGAAATATTACCTACTATTTCTTTATCCAGACTCATTTTTATTTTAGGCTGATAAAGATTGTAAAGTTCCCGGTAGGTTTGCGACTTCAAATACTGGGTTGCAGCATCAGTTTCTCCTCTTAGTATTTTAAAACCATCCTGAATCGTCATGTTGGTTACAGCCCTGGCAAATACGGGTGCGGCTTCTTTAGCAGCATCTTCGGCAGAGCGGTTGATTCTCAGAATGACATCTTCCACAAGTTTTTCTCCCCCCGGAAGGCTGGAGATATTATCTGTAACAATTGATGCTTCTGGTGGTAAGGTAATTCTTACGAGTCGGTCACGATAGTATCCATTAGTAGCTGACAGTTTGGATGCGGCGGAGTCGGCACCGATGGTGAGTGCCTGTTTCAGGCCGTTTATGACTTCTGTTTGTGTTAAGGGGCGTGGGGTCTATTTCTTTGGCAATTTGGGCTAATTCGGCACAACCTGTGACAATAAGAAGTAAGAGCGGAAAAAGGATATGTTTCATGAAAATTGTTTTTAGTATTTTAAAATTAAGCCTTTTTATCGACTAGTTCAACAGGAAATCAGTGTCTCTTCTTTCTTTTGCCGGATCTTTCCCGGGATTTAAAGCCATCATCTTTCGTTTTTTGAGAATTTCCAGAGGCTTTCTCCGGGAAAAGAATCTTCAATACATCAAACCAGCCCAAACGTTTCATTTTACTTTCCAGTTGCTGCCGCATTTCCGGTTTATACCAGAAAAAGAACTGTCGCTGATTTTGTTTTTCTTCTTTGTTTCTGGCCACATAAACTTTTTTCAGTGTATATGGGTCCAAACCGGTGTAATACATTACCGTGGCCAGAGTCATGGGGGTAGGGGTAAAATCCTGAACCTGCTCCAGGTTGAAATTAAGCGACTTGGTCTCGGCAGCCAGTAATGCCATGTCTCTTTCTTCGCAAACCGGGTGACTCGAGATAAAGTAGGGAATAATCTGTTGATTGAGGCTTGCTTCCTTATTGATTTTTTGAAACTGCTGCGTGAACTTCTTAAAGAGGCTGAAAGAAGGTTTCCGCATGGTGTTCAGAACCTTGTGGGAGGGGTGTTCCGGAGCTACCTTGAGGCGACCCGATACATGTTTTGTAAGGAGCTCTTTAAGATACTCCTCGTGAGTTTTCTTTTCCTGTTCAGTTGCATCCTGATTGAGCAGCATGTCGTAGCGAACGCCACTTCCAATATAGGTTCTCTTGATTCCCGGAATCTTATCAGCTTTCTTGTAAATCTCTGTTAGAGGCCGATGTGAGGTGTTCAGATTTTTGCAGACTGCCGGGAAGATACAAGAGGGTCTTTTACATTTTTCACATATAGAAAGAACTTTTCCCTGCATTTTGTACATGTTGGCACTGGGGCCTCCCAAATCCGAGATGTTTCCTTTGAAATCTTCAACGTTGGCAATTTGTTTCACCTCTTTTAAAATGGATTTCTCCGATCTTGAGCTGATAAATTTTCCCTGATGGGCCGATATGGTACAGAAACTACATCCTCCAAAGCAACCGCGGTGCAGGTTTACCGAGTGCTTTATCATGTCATAAGCCGGAATGGCGCCTTTGTTGTGATAGCGGGGGTGTGGCAGTCTGGTGTAAGGCAAATCAAACGCATAATCGATTTCATTTTCTTTTAAAGGAGGTAATGCCGGGTTCACAATTATCCTTTTGTCTCCACAAACCTGATGAAGCCTGGCGGGATACATCCGGTTTGATTCTTCTTCGATATGCTTAAAATTTCTTGCAAAATTTGTTTTATCTGCCAGACACTCCTCATGCGAAAACAGTTCGATGTCTTCCCATTTTTTATTTTTGGGAAGAGGAGCATCTTTATCCTGCAATATGGCTGTTTGAGGCAGGGTATTCAAACTTTCGGGTGGAACTCCTTTTTGGAGCAGAGTCACCAAGTCCCGGAGTGGTTTTTCTGCCATGCCATAAACCAACAGGTCGGCTCGGCTCCAGCTAAGGATATTGGGTTTGAGTTCGTTTTTCCAATAGTCGAAATGCGTGAAACGCCGGAGCGACGCTTCAATTCCACCCAATATTACCGGAATATCAGGGAATAGTGTTTTAAGGATGTCTGTATATACAACGGTTGCATAATCGGGACGAAATCCAGATTTACCTCCCGGGGTGTAAGCATCATTCGATCTGAGGCGTTTTCCGGCAGTGTAATGGTTGACCATAGAATCCATGTTACCTGCTGTGACGCCAAAAAACAAGCGCGGAGGTCCCAGCTTCTTGAAATCTCTCAGGTCATCCTGCCAGTTGGGCTGAGGAACAATGGCAACTCGTAGTCCCATGTTGGTCAGCACTCTTCCGATTACTGCAGAGCCAAACGAAGGATGGTCAATATAGGCATCTCCTGAAAATAGAATGACATCCAGTTTATCCCATCCGTGGGCTTTAACTTCTTTAGCCGTTGTTGGCAACCAGTCTGTTATGTTGTGGGTGTTTTGCAATCTTTTTTTTTGCAAAGATAGATTATTTGAATTGGTTTCCGGCTTTGAACCAAGTGCTATCTTTTGAGGTTTAAGTAATAGAAACTCATTACAGAAATGAGCCCTGGAATTTAATAGAAGAAGAATGAAAAGAGCTGTTTTATTAACATTGATAATATCAATTACTGCTATGATACAGGCAAATAACAAAAAAGAAGTTGCCACGTTAGGTGGCGGATGCTTTTGGTGCATCGAAGCTGTTTTTGAAGAGTTGAAAGGGGTAACTAAGGTTGAATCGGGTTATAGTGGCGGAAAAATTGATAACCCTACATACCGGGAGGTTTGCTCGGGACTTACGGGACATGCCGAAGTGGTTCGCATTTTTTTCGATCCCGCTATTGTTTCGTACAAAGAAATTCTTTCTGTCTTTTTCTCTGTTCATGATCCAACTACTTTAAACAGACAAGGTGCTGATGTGGGAACCCAATACCGGTCGGTTATTTTTTATCATGATGAAAAGCAAAAACAGGAGGCGGAAGAAGTCATTCAAGAACTGAAAAAACAAAAGGTTTATCAAAAACCTGTGGTAACAGAGGTGAGCCCTGCTGAAGGCTTTTTTGTGGCTGAAGATGCTCATCAAAACTATTTTGAGAATAATTCTAATCAGCCCTATTGTCAGGTTGTTATTAACCCCAAATTGAAAAAATTCAGAGAGCAGTTTGAGGAAAAATTAAAATAACCATGTGGATTTTCGTCGGGGTGGATTTGGAATTTTTCGTCAGGGTGGACTCGAAAATCCACCCGGACAGAAACTTACCCGGACAGTGAATGCTGCAGTATTATTGCTTCCGGATTGCCATTAATAACTTTCTTGCTTTGGAGCCAATACCCTTACTTTGGTCAACCAGAGCAAATTCCAGTGAATGGCAGAATTCATTTTTAAGTTCCGGGTATCTGGGCAACAAATCGAAGACAAACTGCATTGAATATACCCGGACAGCTATTGGAAATGCTGGAGAATAAATCCATTTAAAACATAGGTCTAATATTTCTCCGTCTTCTTTAATGGACGAAGGAGCAGTTACAGCTATTTTTAGTAAAGACCTGCGTACACCGTTGAAATGGGTGTTTTTTAATATTTGCAGAAGGTCGTGAAGAAAAGGAGAAATTAATTCCGGGTTTCGCATATTCAGATGATCAATAACCCAGGCTGCCCGCCAGGCAATTTTTTCATTTTCGGATTTTGTTAATTCCAAGAGTTGAGATATATCTTTGGGTGATTCAATCAACGATTGTACGACCCATTTAATATTTCGCTCTTCGAGAAGAGTGTTTAATTCAATTTCCCAATTCATCAATTGTACGACCTAATCATTGGAACAAAACGAACGGGCAAAAGAGTTGCTTGCCTGATCCCCTTTGATTTTTTAACCACTTTTTTTAGTGATTGAGTACTGTCTCTAGGGCCAACCGGAAGAATCATTATTCCACCCGTTTTTAGCTGTTCCACCAAAGCCAGTGGAATGGTTTCTGGAGCCGCCGTTATAATGATGGCATCAAAAGGAGCCTCCTCGGGCCAGCCGGCATAACCGTCGCCACACCGGGTATTTACGTGACCATAACCGGACCGTTTAAGATTTCTTTTAGCAGTTTCAGCCAGCTCGGGTATAATCTCAATGGTATAAACATCAATACCCATTTCGGCAAGTATGGCCGCCTGATAACCGGAACCGGTACCGATTTCCAGTACTTTATCCCCGGCTTTTGCGCCGAGCGCTTCGGTCATATAAGCAACAATATATGGTTGAGAAATGGTTTGGTCGTGACCAATGGGCAAGGGTTGATCGTTATATGCAAAACTTCTGGTATTGTAGGGCACAAACAGGTGACGAGGTACCTTGCGCATAGCTTCAATAACAGCTTTGGCTTTAATTCCTCTGGCAACGATTTGATTTCTGACCATCGCCTCTTGCTTTTCCTTATATGGATGTACTTCAGTGGTTTGCATAAATGCCGGACTTGCAGGCAAAAATAGAAAGAACAGAATAATGCCCGCCTTTTTCAGGCAGGCACTAAACATTATTTTAAATGGGTCGTTTTGCATATGAAACAACGATAAGGTTAATTTTTATAATTGCCATTTCTTTCGAAATGCTGCTTGATTTTCGCCACCATTTGTGGCTGGGTCATTTTATCCGCTGATTCGATTTCTAGTTTAAGGGAATTGAATTGAGTGCGTTTTTTTAACTCCTTTTCAAAATGTTTTTTTGTGTTTGCTGGTCCGAATATATAAATTTCCCCGGTATCTGATGATATGGAATGAATAACCTTTTCGAAATAATTGTGCATTTGGTGGTTTTTTCTTTGGGTCATTTTTTTATCCACATCCATGAGAACTGTTCCGGTGCGTGATCCCGGTTTTATTTCCCGGGGATTGTGCGAACGCGATTCAATGTCAGATTCAATAGTTTGGATTTCGTTTTCCTTTCCGTTCAATAAGCTCACTAACACTGCTTTATCAGTGTTCATCCAAATTCCAACTTGTTTTTTCATACTTCTGATTTTTGTTGTTATTTATTGAAAAAGTATTGATTGGTTAGTTTTTTAATGGATACATGCTAAAAACCGATCCCTGATGTAATTTGATGGGCGAACCCTACAGGCGTCGAATATTTATTGAATGCGAATCAGCAATAAAATGATGAACTCTTCAGGCTCACTTCCAAAATGGAATCGGATTATGCCACTGACCTGAGTCAAATTAATTGTTCTATAACAAATTTTATTCCATATCTAATTAGTTAAAAAAATGAGGCATCAAGCCTGGCGAGAAGACTGATAAAGCCTTTTTACAAATTTGAGTGAAACGCACATCACATGAAACCGGAAACCGCAGTTAAGATTTCGGGATAATTGGGGCTGATACGTGGCTCTGGACTATTTTCCAGCCGTCAGGAGTCTTTATCAAAACACCGGTGTGTCTGAATCCTTCTATGCGGGTTATTTCGTCCTTGGTTTCATAGCAGGTATCTATCAATTGTGAATACCAGGCTGTCTTTTCGTCTGCACTGACCTGAATCCTGGTTTCTTTGGCGTTGATTTCCTGCCCTTTACGGGTAAGAAGAATATCATCTATCCAATGGAGGTAATCGCGCCAGGATGAAAAGTATTCGTCAATATCGGTGCCGATGTGAACAACTGACGAATTATGCAGAAAACAACGGGCAAAGCTTTCAATATCACCCTTTTCCTGGGATTGCAGAAGAGTTCGGAGAATTTTTTCGATGCTGAGAATTTCTTTCTTAGCGTTAGCAACAGGCTTGGTATCTTCCATAACTTATTGATTTTATGGTTTTACAGGGCTTCAGTTTTCTGGTGTGAATGGAATTTTAAGTTACAAAAAGCAATAGATTCTGTCAATGAAGGGTCGTTGATTTTTCTCTGTTAATTATTTTCCGGGTTAAAATCAATACTCGGTTTAGTCCTTGTACATCTTGATTGTTAGCTATTTGAAAAGGGGCGAGAGCCGGATTCAACTATCCGATTATTTTTTTATCAGAGGCTAATACACAAACCAGTGGTGTGTTTCCATTTGAAGTCCAACCTGAGAGAACGGAACACTTTTTATTTTAGAGGTCCGAAAAACAAAGGAAAATCTTTTCTTTGTAGAATATTTCAAATATTCAAAAAAATATGGCAAGGTATTTTATCGAATTGGCTTACAACGGAGCAGATTTTCACGGATGGCAAAGACAACTTAATGCCGTGAGTGTTCAGCAAACACTGGAGCAGGTTCTCACAACTCTTTTTCAGGAGAAAATTGTTGTTACTGGAGCCGGAAGAACCGATACCGGGGTACATGCCTCCTATTTTGTAGCCCATTTTTACGCCGAAGCTTTTCCTTTTGAGTCTTCTACCTTAATTAAAAAAGCAAACAGCTTATTGCCTGCAGGCATTGCAGTTTATTCTTTTACCAAAGTGGCCGATGATGCTCATGCAAGATTTGATGCCACATCCAGAACGTATGAGTATCATCTGGTCCTTCGGAAAAATCCCTTTCTTGACGGATTGACCCATCGTCCCTGGTTTGTTCCCGATTTTGAGTATATGAATCTTGCTGCTGAAAAACTTAAAAATTATGATGATTTTACGAGTTTTGCCCGTCTGCACGGTGGTAATAAGACCAATTTTTGTAAGATTACAGAAGCATACTGGGAAAAACGGGAAGACCGGTATGTTTTTACCATTTCTGCTGATCGTTTTTTGAGAAATATGGTTCGCGCAGTGGTGGGAACATTACTGGAAGTGGGCCGAAAGAAGATATCGGTGGATGATTTTTGTGAAATTATTGCAGCCCGTGACAGGAACGGTGCAGGAACATCCGCTCCTCCGCAGGCACTTTTCCTTACGCATATCCAATATCCAGAAACGGTTTTTCAGCGTACTATCTGATTTTACAATAGTTCGTGGTGCGTCTCCAGAAGTATATGAAAAGAGTATGCAACTTTCTAACTTAATAAGACACAAGGTTCCTTTACTTTTTCAACTCCCCTGAATCAAAAACATGGTGGGTTTCTTATGCAATTCTGGCAATTTTCCTTTCCATGCTGAGATGGGTCGGGTAACTACATACTCATCAGGCATCGAAATGTGACAGGCAATGCAAAGCAACGTGTCTGGTCTGCAGTGTTTCAGTAAGTCCTGAGCCATTGCATTATTTCGGTAGGGGGCTTCAATAAACAACTGTGTTTGTTTATCTTTGGAACTCTTAGCTTCCAGTTGTTTGATGGCTGCGGAACGTTCGCTTTTGTCAATTGGCAAATATCCGTTGAATGCAAAGCTTTGTCCGTTCATCCCTGAAGCCATCAACGCCATTAAAATGGAGGAGGGGCCGACTAAAGGAACCACCTGTATTTGTTTCTGATGCGCAATTCTAACAATTTCAGCTCCCGGGTCCGCAACTCCAGGACAACCGGCTTCCGATATGATGCCAATGTCATGACCTTGCTTTATGGGGTCAAGAAATGTGGAATATTGTTTGGGCCCGGTATGTTTATCAAGGACAAAAAAGGTTGAGTTGTCAATATCCATTTCAGGGTCCAGAAGCCTAAGATATCGTCTGGCAGTTCTTAGGTTTTCCACAATGAAATATCGCAGACCACATGCCAGTTTTGCCACTTCATTTGGGATGGTGATAGTTGTATTTTCATTTCCCAGATGATTGGGAACCATATATAGTTTTCCTTGCATAACAATCTGTTCTTTTAAGCGGTTTCAATGGAAACCCGACTGCAAAAGTAGCTATTTAAGTGGAGTTTTTACCCCTTCAAGGTTAAACTACGCTAGTTACAAAAGTAATTAGAAGCTATTAAACCATGTAAAGAATATCACTACTGTCCGACTAAAATGAAACGGATTTAATGAAATCCTGTATTTATGTGTGTTATGAATACTTTACCCAGCTCAGAGGTAGGTTCGCATCAAAGAAATTCCGTTAAGAAAATCAGATTGTTTTTCGTGAAGAAATCCGAATTGTTTGATCCCGATAATAGTTTTGTAGGCTTTTGTGGTTAAACCCAAAAGGCACAAAAACCTATATCGGGAGAGTTTTCGGATTTTAGAAAAACAATCTGATTTTTAGGAATTTCTTTGTGCGACG
>NZ_JADQBH010000288.1 GCF_016278715.1 Marinilabilia sp.
TCCGATCTATTAATAATTTGGAACAGTAGAATTAGCAATGTTTGAAAACTTACTATTCGGTAATATTAAATGAAATTCTTTCGGTAGCAGTGTTTCCGGCAGCATCTTCCACTTCAATGTTTAAGGTATAAGCCCCTTCCATAGCATCTTCCGGAATAGGACCAAATACCTTTTCTCCGGTAAAAGTATGAACCTTACCTGAAATTGAAAATCCCTTAGGATTAGGACGCCAAACCTGAGGATCGTCGATGCTTTTCAACGAAGAAGCACTTTTCAGTTCCGTACTCAACGAAAAAAAGCAGGTATCCAGCGCCACATCATCGGTTAGTTCTCCTGAAATCTCAAAAGCATTGACTCCTCTCACAAAGGATGCACCTTCGGTTGGAGCGGTGAGGTTAATTACTGGATTCACGTTATCAACAGGAACTTCTTCATTGCCATCATCATCGCTGCCACAGGCAGCAAATCCGAATGAAACTATGAAAGCCATCAAAAACAAAAGGGGATTTAAACGATTCATTTTCATAAAACAATGATTAATATTAACAAACTATTTGGATTTATATTCCTGATAAACAGCTTTAATGCCTTCTTCCAGTGAAATGGATGCCTTAAAGCCAAGATTGTTCAGTCTGGAAACATCCATCAGTTTTCTGAACGTTCCATCCGGCTTACTATCATCCCAGTCAATGCGCCCTGCATAACCGGTAATTTTCTGTACCAGCGAGGCCAGTTCTGCAATGGACTGATCCTCTCCTACACCAATATTTATGTGCGTGTTTCTGACCTCCTTAAGTCCTCTCTCCTTCACAATATCTTCAAAACTCACTTCATTCATCAAAAAGATACATGCACGAGCCAAATCTGTGGAATGAAGAAATTCCCGACGCGGCTTTCCCGAACCCCAAAGTTTCAGTTCCACAAAATCATTGGCACCAAATATACCAAATTTTTCAAGAGAACTCACCAATTCTTCATTGGTTCCGTTCACATCAACTCCTTCTACGGGACTTTTGGTGAAATCGTTACGGATGCCCTCAAAATCATTATTCATCAACATACCTGCCAGATGCATTTTACGAATCAGCGCAGGTAATACATGTGAACCCAACAGATTGTAATTGTCATTAGGACCATATAAATTGGTGGGCATCACCGAAATAAAATCTGTTCCGTACTGAAGATTATAGGATTCGCACATTTTCATACCCGAAATCTTGGCAATGGCATAGGGCTCATTGGTATATTCCAGTACATCAGTGAGCAGATGCTCCTCTTTCATTGGCTGCGGACAGGCTTTAGGGTAAATGCACGAACTCCCCAGAAACAGCAATTTTTCCACACCCGACTTCCATGAAAAGTGAATGATGTTGTTTTGTATTTGCGTATTCTGGTAGATAAACTCTGCCCTGTAAGTATTATTGGCCAATATTCCACCCACTCTGGCGGCAGCCAGAAACACATATTCCGGTTTTTCTTTTTCAAAAAAATCCTCGACAACCTGTTGATTAAGTAAATCCAGTTCGGAGCGCGAACGCAACAGCAAATTATTAAATCCCAGTTCTTTCAATTCACGTACGATGGCTGAGCCAACAAGCCCTTTATGGCCGGCTATAAATATCTTACTGTTTTTATCCATTATTCATAATAGTTGAGTGTTCGGTAACCTCCGTCATTCAGGAACTTATCGCGCTTCATCAGTTTCAGATCGCTTTCCATCATATCTTCAACCAAACCTTTCAGGTCATACTTCGGCTCCCAACCCATTTTTTCTTTTGCTTTGGAGGGGTCTCCAATCAACAACTCCACTTCTGTAGGACGAAAATATCGCGGATCAACCTCGACCACACATGTTCCTTTTTCAAGCTGATATTCAGAATTGTTACAGGCCACCACATAACCTTTCTCATCAACACCTTCGCCTTTGAACTCCACATCAATGCCAGCTTCGGCAAAAGCCAGTTTTACAAACTCGCGCACTTCAGTAGTAACCCCGGTGGCCACCACAAAGTCTTCAGGCCTATCCTGCTGAAGCATCAGATACATTGCTTTCACGTAATCTTTGGCATGTCCCCAGTCACGTTTGGCGGATAGGTTTCCAAGAAATAGTTTTTCCTGTAAACCCAATGCGATACGGGCTGTGGCACGAGTAATTTTACGGGTCACAAAAGTTTCTCCCCGAATAGGCGACTCATGGTTAAAAAGAATCCCATTACAGGCATACATATCATAAGCCTCACGATAATTCACCGTAATCCAGTACCCATACAATTTTGCAACAGCATAGGGGGACCGTGGATAAAACGGAGTTTTCTCGGTTTGAGGAACTTCCTGCACCAGACCGTATAGTTCACTGGTAGAAGCCTGATAAAACCTGGTCTTTTGTGTCAGCCCCAAAAGTCGAATCGCTTCCAGTATCCGCAACGTCCCCACACCATCGGCATTTGCAGTATATTCGGGTGTGTCGAAACTCACCTGGACGTGCGACATGGCCGCTAGGTTGTAAATCTCATCCGGCTGAACTTCCTGGATGATGCGAATCATATTGGTGGAATCTGTCAAATCGCCATAATGCAGGAAAAAATTGCGATGTTCAACATGAGGATCCTGATACAAATGGTCAATCCGGTCCGTATTAAAAAGGGAACTACGTCTTTTAATTCCATGAACAATATAGCCCTTCTTCAGAAGAAACTCTGAAAGATAGGCGCCATCCTGACCGGTAATCCCGGTAATGAGTGCTACTTTTGCCATCTCTTTTATTCTGGTTAAGTGTGTTTTCGTTTAAAAAACAACAAATTTACAATAATTGGACTACTCTTCCATACAATAAGCCACTAGATTTTTGGATACTGAATCATCACTGACTTATAAAAACTGCATTATTTTCTTATCCCTCTTTTCCGGATAAATTTTCCCAGTACCAATGAATGGCCTGTTTGAGTCCGTCTCCCACCTTAAATTGCGGATGATATCCCAACAGTTTCTTTGCCTTTTCCACCGAAGCCAGTGAATGGGGCACATCCCCTTGTCGTTGTGGGCCGTATTGAATGTTTACATCTGCAATTTTGGCGTCATATTGTGAGAGTAGTTTCTTCAGATGATCAATGAGTTCGTTTAAAGAAGTGCGTTCTCCACAAGCCACATTGTAAACCGTATTGACAGCCCCGGGAAGTTCAACAGTCGCCGCCAGTTCGTTGGCCCTCACCACATTGGCAACAAAAGTAAAATCACGAGAGAAAGAACCATCGCCATTGATCACCGGTGATTCTCCTGCAATCAGGGCACTTACAAATTTGGGAATAACGGCAGCATAAGCACCGTTGGGATCCTGACGAGGTCCGAAAACATTGAAATATCTGAGTCCGATAAGCTCCATACCATAAAGTTTTCCAAAAACATCGGCATACAACTCATCCACATATTTTGTAATCGCGTAAGGCGATAATGGTTTTCCTATTTTATCTTCCACTTTAGGCATCACTTCACTATCACCGTAAGTTGATGAACTTGCAGCATAAACAAAGCGTTTTACACCAGCGTCCCGTGCAGCCACCAGCATATTAAGAAACCCACCCACATTTACGTCGTTGGAGGTAATGGGGTCATTAATAGAACGCGGAACGGATCCCAGGGCTGCCTGATGTAAGACAATTTCCACCCCTTCCACTGCTTTTTGGCAATCCTCCATCTTTCTGATGTCTCCTTCGATCATGGTAAACGACGGATGCTTTTTAAAAGGCGCTACATTCCCGGGTTTTCCTGTTGAATAGTTGTCCAGACAAATAACCTGGTTATCCTGTGTGAGTAGTTTCTCAATGATATTGGAACCGATAAAACCGGCTCCGCCTGTCACCAGGACCTTCTTATTCGATATTTCTCTCATTTTAAATTGTTTTAACCGGATAAAAATGTTTTCGCTCTTTAACCCATAAAAGACCGAAGATGATTACACATAAATAGTCTTTGCAAGAAAACACCAACTACTGCGTTATTCTCGTTTTTGAATCAGTTATTTACGAAGAGTAAACTCCCTGAATTCAAAAACTTCGAAAGCCTTGTATTTGGAGCTTTCTTATCAAAGACTTAAAAATCCTTAGTTTTCTTGCTGGCACTAAATAAGTTCGGTCTAAAAAGCATCTTTATTGCCAAACTCTTTGCTAATTTAAATTTTTGAACACTCATTAACAACAGGTTAACTCCGGTACAAAAATTTTCAAAGCCTTGATTTTTTGTAAAATTATACCTTTTTAGACTACACTCATAAATTAAAGCCCCGACTAATTTCCAAAAAAAAAGCGGCAAATGCCGCTTTTTTCAAATTTTCTTTACACTATTTGGCGTAATTAATGGCTCGTGTTTCGCGAATCACAGTAATTTTCACCTGTCCGGGATAGGTCATCTCGGTCTGAATCTTACGTGCGATATCGGCCGACAATAGATCTGCCTCATGGTCGCTGACCTTCTCACTACCCACAATCACTCTCAGTTCACGTCCGGCCTGTATGGCATAAGTTTTCAATACTCCTGGATACGAAAGTGCTAAAGTTTCCAGATCCTTCAGGCGCTTAATGTAAGCCTCAACCACTTCGCGACGGGCACCTGGACGGGCACCTGAAATGGCATCACACACCTGAATAATGGGAGAAATCATGGTAGTCATTTCCACTTCGTCATGGTGAGCACCAATGGCATTAGAGATATCCGGTTTCTCCTTATACTTTTCGGCAAGTTTCATTCCCAGAATTGCGTGTGGTAAATCCGGATCCTCGTCACTCACCTTTCCAATATCATGTAGCAATCCGGCACGTTTGGCACGCTTAGCGTTCAAGCCCAGTTCTGATGCCATAATCGCACACAAATTGGCAGTTTCTCTACTATGTTGTAACAGATTCTGTCCGTAAGAGGAACGATATTTCATCTTACCAATCAGTTTAATCAATTCAGGATGCAATCCATGCACACCCAGGTCAATAGCAGTCCGCTTACCATTCTCAATCATCTCTTCTTCCACCTGTTTACGCACCTTGTTCACCACTTCCTCAATTCGGGCCGGGTGAATACGACCATCGGTTACCAACTGGTGAAGAGCTAAACGGGCAACTTCCCTGCGCATGGGGTCAAAGCCTGAAAGCACAATCGCTTCCGGGGTATCGTCCACAATAATTTCCACGCCCGTAGCGGCCTCAAGGGCCCTTATGTTACGACCTTCACGACCAATAATGCGGCCTTTAATTTCGTCCGAATCAATATGGAAAATGGTTACTGAATTCTCGATAGCTGTTTCGGTAGCGGTACGCTGAATGGTCTGAAGAACAATCCTTTTAGACTCTTTATTGGCATTAATCCGGGCTTCATCCATGATGTCGTTAATGTACGACATCGCTTCGGTTTTGGCCTCTGCTTTAAGCGATTCGATCAGCATCTCTTTGGCCTCATCGCCCGACATACCGGAAATAGCTTCCAATTGCTCCACCTGCCTTTTGTGTGTCCTTTCAAGATCCTCACTTTTCCTTTCAACCAACTCCAACTGCTGATCCAGATTATCCCGGATAGCATCAGTTTCTTTCTTTTTACGCTGCAACTCTTCCATCTTTTGCGAAAAAGTTGTCTCTTTTTGCTTCAATTTACTCTCGGCAGCAATAATTTTCGTATTGCGCGCATTAATTTCCTTCTCATGTTCTGCTTTCAATTGCAGAAACTTCTCTTTAGCCTGAAGTATTTTATCTTTTTTGATGACTTCGGCTTCTGCTTCTGCCTCCCGGATAACTTTACGCGATCTGGACTTGAGGGCTGTATTTATCAGCACCCATACCAAACCACCACCGGCCAGAAAGGCAACTATTGCTATTACTATTTCCATTGTCTCGTTTTTAACTAATGATACAAAAAAACCGCACCTTCGTCCTGAAAATCAACGCGACATCGATACACAAAGCATCAATGCATTCAGGAAAAGTGCGGGCAACTTATCTAAAAAAAATACTATTCTTCAGAAAGGATTGCATCAATTTTATCGTTCAAGTCATTAACGGCATCAACAATCGGTGAATAATCATGTTTGTTTTCAAGTTCCAACATCTTAATAACATACTGAAGAGAAGCCATGGCCAGGAAATCCTGGACATCCTTGTCGTGATACCGCTGTTTATACTGTAAAACTTTCTCATTAATAAGACGGGCAGCTTTCCTGATCTTCTCTTCATCATCCCTGTCTATTCTCAGCGGATAATAACGGTCTGCCACATTAACTCTTATGGAAAGCTTGTCATCCATTTAACTTACTTAACGATTTAAAAGTGCAATGCACTTATCAATTTCCCGCACAATCTGGTTGATCCTGTTCTTTGTCTGCTGAACATCTCCGGGTGCATTCTCAAGCACTTTTGCCATCTTTGTATGTCCGAGTTGCTCTTCCAAATTTGTTTTGGTGTTAACGGCGTTCTTTAACTGACTGGTAAGTTGTGATACTTCATTCTTCAACATTTCATTTTCCCGCTTCGTATCACGGTACAACTGCACCAGCCGGTCAACCCGAGTTCCCAATTCAACAACCAACTCTGTATTTGGATCAACCATTGCTCAATTTATTCATGATTTATATCTGACCTCATTCAAAACTTAACAATCGTAATTGTTAAGTTGTTCTCAATTTATCAGGGGTCAATTGCACAGTCAGTTTTTCATTTTTCCCCAGAAAAACCCCTCAGTGTTTGATTATTTTTTAAAATTAAGCTTTTTATTATAATCCATTTAAACCATTTCTTTAAATATAAAACCAAATCGGTATTATGGATATTTCAGTACAAAATTAACATTGTTTCATAATTACCCAAAATTCGCAACAGAAAAAAATATTTTATTTTATGGAAGGTCTTTTTTTTCATTTCAAAGAACAAAAAAAAGGGAGAACCGGTTAATTGTTCAGGGTGGACGGATTGGATAATAACAATTCTGTTGAAAACTGATGAGCTCTTAGCTGTTAGCTGTTAGCTGTTAGCTCTTAGCTCTTAGCTCTTGGCTCTTGGCTCTTAGCTGTTAGCTGTTAGCTGTTAGCTCTTAGCTCATAGCTCTTAGCTCATCAGCTCTCTGGGTCATCAATAGTCCAATGTCAGCTGAATACCCGCTTTTATCCAACGGCCGGGACGAGCCAATTCGCCCATGTCGTAGTATTCCTCATCAAAAAGATTGGTAGCCTCAGCAAAGAAGCGCCAGTTCTGGTGTTTCCAGGTCAGACGTAAATCGGTCATCAGGAAAGGTTTGTACTCCACCAGCGCATCATCCGCTGAACTTTGATAGGAGCCCACACGATCCTGATAAAGAAAATTCCACCGGGCTGATACATTACCCATAATTTTATGCTGGATGCCAATGTTCAACTTATGCTTTACATGATTGAGCACATACCTTGACTCATAGCCAGGATCCGGATTTTTATTTTGCTCCAGCCAGGCATAACCGATTTCCATTTTTTGCACAAACAGAAGTCCCAGTTTGTGGGGGAAAAGCGTTGCCATTACTTCAACCCCATAAGCGTCTATTTCATTCACATTGGTGGTGGTATATTCTTCCTGGCCTAGAGGTCGGCCCCAGTCAATCAGATTCTTTCCCTTCCGATAAAAAGCATTTGCATGACCCGAAAAAACAGAACTGATGTATTTCATTCCGGTTTCTAACGTAGCAGCCTCTTCGGGCTCCAAGTCAGCATTTCCAACATGAATGGGACTGTTGTACGACAAATCGGTAAAGGTGGGCATCCGCAACGACTGATTGTAGCTTGCCAGCCACTTCCACCTGGGTGAAACCCAGTAACTGACATCCACACCGGGGAACCAGTTCAAATGGTAATCCAGACCTGAATTAAAGTTGGCCATCACCCCTCCCGAAACAGAAAAATTTCCCACTTTAAAATTATGTTCGAAAAACAAAGAAGCATTCGCTCGGCTGTAACTCTTTGTGAAGAAAACACCCTCTTCCCCCGGGACATCAAGTGGTTCATCCAGTTCGTTTCCGATATTATTACTCCAGATATTCTCCGAGCGCAGCTCTCCTCCTACCGAAGTTTTGCCCAAAGTCCAGGGAATGGTCGCATTTATATTTCCGCCATAAACATCGGTAAGGTGATAATTGTGATTGACGTACCAGTCGGGTGCATCATTTTTGTCGCGAAACAACTCAAAACGGTCGTGATGTCGTCGCCAGTAGATAGTTGGTTTCAGTTTTATGATTTTCCCTGTTTCGAAACCCAGAGAAGAAAAGAAAGTACGGGTTTCCTCGTATTGATTGGGATAAGCAGCAGTATAAAAAGAATTGGCTCCAAAAGCCTTTGTTGTATAACCGGTCTGAAAGTTCAAAGATTCACTATCTTTTTGATAACGAATCTGATAGAATAGATTCATCAGGTCAAAGTCGGTATTGTCTATATAACCATTGCTGCTGCCTTTGCTTGCAGAAAAAAAACTGGTGGTATTACCAATGTTGTGATTTAAGGAGGCTCCTGCACTGTAGAGTCCATGTTCGCCGGTAAGAATATTTGCAGATACTTTATTTTGGGTCGATGTAGCGGTAACAATATTGACCGCCCCGCTAAAGGCATTGGGCCCATGAACACGGGCTGCCGGTCCTTCTATGATTTCAATGCGCTCGATACTATTCAGATCCACAGGCAAATTCAAATTGTGATGTCCTGTCTGAGGATCGGTAATGTTTACTCCGTTGAGCAAAATCATCACCTGGTCAAAGGAACCGCCTCTAAGACTCAGGTCAGCCTGAACACCCAGGGGCCCCCGCTCGCGTACATCCACATTCATCATGTATTTGAGCAACCCCTGAACACTCTGAACCGGAAGGGCATCAATTTCGCTACGCGGAACCACCGTAATCAAGCGGCCCACCTCCGAGTAGAGCGAAGGAGCGCGGTGGGCGGTCACCTGAACTTCCGCAAGACGGATTCTGTTGGTAATTGAATCTGTCTCGGCCTGTGCAAAGGTATTCATGTATCCAAGACAGATAAAATAAGAAGTGGCCAACATACCTATTTTCACCTCACGATGCAAGGTATTGAAGGCGGCATAACTACGATGTTCCCAACGTTTAAACACCAGGGACTTGACAATTGAAATATACTTTTTGATCATCATTAAATAATGTTTTGAGATTAATAGATGGCGCAAAGATAGCCATAAAGAAAACCCTGAACTATCTCAAAACACTCAAAAAATCTTTAAAAACATCACCAAAATCCCGGTTAAACCCTTCACTAGAGGCATATTTCTGGTTTATTTCCAGTTCAATACCTGCATATTTTCCAGGCCCCAACTGATTCCTTAAGGCAAAAACGTGACCATCGTTCTTTCCCTGATATGGGTAATTCATTCGAATTCGCAAGCCGGGCATCCTGTCACTAATCATTTTTCGCCACATTAAGGCCATCTCTTTTTCCGAGCCAAACCGAGGGTCGTAAAGCAGCCCGATATCCGCATTTCGTTTTTTCCCCTCAAGAACCGGTGTAAAGGAATGAACCGAAACATGAAAAATAAACCTATTTTCATGTGCCAGAGACTTAAGATGGAAAAAAAATTGTTCCCGGAAAGGACGATAATACCTGTCAATAACATCGAGCTTTTGCAAAGAATCCAGTGGACGGGTAAACTCAGAAAACAAAGTTCTTTTATTCAGGGAACGATTCAGATCTATCAAAAGCCGTGTGGTTTCAGAAAATATTGAGAAATCCACCCCCGAATTCACCATTTCAAAAAAAAGTTCAAGAGCACCTGGATCCCATCCTCGGTGAGATTCAAGAACATCCGAAGCATTTCTGAACAATTCTCTGAACTCATCAGGAACAATGTTTCCGCCATGCTCACAGGAGAGCACAACAGAAATTTCTTCGGGGAAAGCCCTTATATTCATCAGTATAAAATCAAACGAACAAACGTGTTACCTTAAGCTAAATAAAGCTGAACTTTCAGATTAAAAATTACCGCCCATGACCGGAATAATCCCAAAATATTAAAGACAAAAAGTATAAGCCCTTATATGCCTTAAATGGTTCATTAATTACCTTTTGTCTTATGTTTCTTATCTGTTTAATAATTTCCAAACAAACGATTTTCTTCCAGGCAAAGGGCCAATTCACGATAAACATTCTGAAAATGTTGCCTAGAAAAATCATCTCCCATCGCTTTCAACAATCGTTGAGCCAGAGTACCTGAATTCAGAATTTCCGAAAAAGCCCCGAAATACTCCGGATTCATCACCCCTTGAAGTAATGGCTTAAGAAAATGCCACAAATCTCCGGCAGTCATCCGTTTCTCGCCACATCCCCAGAATTTTAAATAGTGAGGATCATCAATAACAGCCCCGTTCGAATTCCGGATGGTTTCCCGAAAAATTGCGGCCAGATTGTTTTCGTGCCATTTTACTTGTTCCTCAAAAGGAGAAAATGCCCCCTCCACTATCAGTTTTATCAATCCCGTTATGGCATCCACTATTGCAAGGTCTGCCAAAGGAGCCTCCTGATTATCAACCACCCTGATTTCAATGGCACCTCTATCGAAGCGGGAGATGGCTCCCCTTGAATTCAGGAAATGCTTATCCAGCACCTTTTCCTGGTCAAATGGGGCAATGTCACGAACAATAGGATCAAAGATTTGTCGGTGATAATCTTCTTTATTAAACACCCGTTCAGGAATAATAACACCGGCAATAGAAGGAATTTTCTCCTGATTGTGTCCATAAGCCTCAAGTCTGCAGTCGTGAAAGCCGGTAAACCGTCCATCCAGAAAAGGTGTAGAAGCAGCAATGGCTGGGATAACAGGTAGCACCATTCGGATTGCTGCATGAAGACGTCCGAATTCATCATCGCCACTAAAAGGCAAGTTAATGTGTGTACTTTGCAGGTTGCTCCACCCGTGGCCGCGACAATCGAAAATACGATTATACAAATTATAGATTTCATTGTACTCATGCTGCCACAAACGGGTCTCGGTATGCGGATCCATCCATGGATGAGCTCCACCCGGCAACAGCTGCGCATCAAACTCCCGTAAAAGTTGATTGATCTGCACAACATTGGCATGAAAATGCTTATGCAACCCATCTCTGGAAATTACCGGACCGTTGGTTTTTAGTTCCACCACATGGTTTACCAATTCATTGCTCCAGGCTATCTTCCCGTTTTCAAAATCTGAAGTAATTTCACCCGTTACCATTCTGAGTAACTCATCACAAACCGGCAATACATTGAGACTTTTCCGGGCCACAATCATATACTCCAGTTCAATACCGGTAACATCAAAAAGGTGAAAATGATTCGTTCTACTCATGCTTCAAAAATTACTTGCTTACGTTATTCTTTCCCCCGTTGCTCTGACTTTTATCATCCGGTGACAATCTCGGGACCTGATTGTTTTTCTGGTCCAGCAAAAAGAGAATAATCCGTTTATAGAGTTCGTCTTTCAGCAAAGTATCTTCAACACCCCCATCAATGTTGGGGTTGTCATTCACTTCAATCACATAAGTTTTGCCATCCACCTCCTTAATATCGACACCATATAGTCCGTCGCCGATCAACCGGGTGGCCTTCAATGCTGTTTCCACTACATTCACAGGCGCTTCCGAGGGATTCATTATATCAAAATTACCCTCCACCTCCGACTTCTTTTTACTGCTCCAATTGTATATCTGCCAATGACCCGTTGCCATATAGTATCGGCAAACAAACAACACCTCGTTGTTCAGCACCCCTACACGCCAGTCGTAATCGGTTGGCATAAATTCCTGAGCAATTACGAGATCCGAGGTTTTCAACATCTCTTTAACCTTTACTTTAAACTCCTCTTTGTTGGCAACTTTTATCACTCCCTGCGAAAAAGAAGAATCCGGGAGTTTTAGCACACACGGGAAGCCCAACACATCAGCATCTTTTGGATTGCCTGACAGCAAAACCAATGTTTTAGGGGTGGGAATTCGAGCATTTCGTAACAACTCATTCAAATACACTTTATTGGCGCATTTCAAGATAGAATCGGGTGAATCCAAAACAGCAAGCCCCTCACTCTGGGCTCTCCGTGCAATTCGGTAAGTATGATGATTTACAGCAGTGGTTTCCCGGATAAACAAAGCATCAAATTCTCCAATACGTTCATAATCCTCTTTGGTAATAAACTCAACATAACAACCCAGCTTAACAGCTGCTTCTTCAAAAGCAGAAAGGGCTTTTTTATTGGATGGAGGAGATGCCTCTTCGGGATTGATAAGAATGGCCAGGTCGTATAAATATTTCCCTGGTTTGGCAAGGTCATATCGCTTGCGTTCAAAATAATCGACAGCAAACTTCTCCAGATATGACAAATGGTGTTCTGGAACCTCCTTAAAAGGAATGGTTCGAATAGAGTACACCTCCCACTTTCTGCCATTATGCACAAAACGCACTCTTAAAAAAGGTGCCTGAAACAATTTGTGCATCTCTTTGGCAAGTTTGGCATACTGGCTGGAGATATTTTGGCCAAAATAGATGCTCAAAATAAACTCTCCTGAACGGATTCGGCGTAAACTTTTTTGCACCAAAGCATCCAAGTCGTCGGAGACACTTTTTACAAGCGCTCTTTCTTTGATGTCAAGAATGTTTTTAACCGACGGCACCACTTTATGCCCTCTTGCCTCGGCCAGCAGCGACACATAATATCCGCGGGTTTGATACGCATAATCATTAGAGAGGTTAAATACTCTAACGTTTCTAAGATTAGAAAAGCCAACATCACTCAGATACCTACGGGGAGAAATAACTTCAACACCGGGAATGTCCAAAACCCAATGAGAAGGCTTGTTTAGTACAATAATTTTCTTCACAAAACATTAAAAATTAAAAATACAACGAAAATTTTAAATACTATTCTTTCAGCACAATCAACATATTGGCATCATAGGTAACAATGCCCAACATAATTGAGTTGATTAGACGATTTATATTTACCTGGTAGTAATTTTCACCAGAGATGGGATTTTCCTTGTATGGATCTGCAATCAACACATGGTCTCCTTCCATACCGCTTAATACCACAAAATGGCCCGCAGGTTCCCCCCTCATATCATGATAAATGCATCTGTCCCTGTGGTCGGTATATTCTCTTTTGGAACTATACAGATAAGTTGCACTTAAACCGGTGAGAATAGGAATTCCATTCAACAGATATCGTTCGAAGATGTTTCTTTGCAGGTCCTCAAAAACAATTTCTCCTCCCATTTCAAGGTATTGCTGATAAGCCCTGGTTGCCTGAATAAACTTTTTCCCATTTTTATAACGCAGTTGTTGTTCAAGGCAATCAATCAATTCTCGGTTCGCTAAATTTTCCCAGGAGGGATCGAACATTTTAAGGTTATACGAATAAATCCGGGTTTTCATACCCCTTTGCAAAGCATCCATTCCGAGCATTACGGCCAGGGTTCCCCCCTGAGGCAGGTAATTCACTGAACGCACCACTTCATCCAGCGAAAGGCCCAGTCCCCAGTGCCGATATACTGCATGTAAACTGGTAGGCCCACATGAAGAATCATCCGGCTGGGTAAGTATGCTCACAAAATGCCTGTTTGCCATAATAACAACAATAAGAAACACCGATGTAATATTATGACTTTTTTGAATTGATTGGT
>NZ_JADQBH010000274.1 GCF_016278715.1 Marinilabilia sp.
GAGTATTTTGGCGGCAAGCGTAACGACGCAAGTGGTACTTTATGGACAGAAACTATTTAATTCGTTCCAGGTATTTTTTTCTGACTTCACTTAGATATTCCAGACTCATTTCCGGATAATAGATTCGAATCATATCCTGAACGCCAAATTTTACGTGGAAGTGGCCTATGGCCGCATCGAAAAATGGTTTTTCCCAATTAAATTTAACTTTCCGGGTTATGTCTTCAAAATGTTTCCACGTGAGTTGATGGGGAATCAAAAAGTATCCGTGGTCTTTTTCGATGGTATCAAAAAATAGTCCCGGTTCAGGCTCATCAAGAATAAAGAATTTTTTGATTCGTATGACTGCAGGGCCCTCCACTTTTCTGTTCGGCTTACTCTTGAATTCAATTCCCTGATCCATGTAACCGGCCTGTAAATCTGTTATTTGGGAAAAGCTATTCAGATGTCGAACCCTGATAACATCAAACTGACGGTTGTATAAATTTACCACACCCGGGGTCGCATTAAAGTCAGTATCAAAGTATTTCTGGATATTCTGGGTAGCACGGGTAATTTCTTCCAGTGTGTATAGCCTTTTTAAAACCAGGTAAATATATAGTGGTTTGCTGTCTACCGGGTGGTCGGAGTAATAGTTGAAAAACCCAGGAAATGGTTCAGGTGCCTCTAAAACAAAGGTGTTGGGCCATGTCTTGTCTTCCAGGGTTCTCAGGTTTTCCTGCTTTAGTAGATTTCCATAACGTTCAATATGTTGTGTATCACTCATAATAATTTAGTTTTTATTTTTACAAAAGTTAAGAAAAAAACATGGGTTTGTCACTTATTCGCATATTAAAAATATGCTGAAATGATAATAATCTGACTCCTGATGATTGTATAACCAGAGGCTTCGGTATTACTTAATGCCGGGTGAATACGATTTCACTTCCTTGTGAAAGTCCGGTGTTGAAATGGTAGCCGTCTTCATCAAACGCTTTTAAGTCATCAGGTTCTGTAAGTTTGTTCTGAATGATAAACCGAACCATCATGCCACGTGCTTTTTTGGCATAGATACTTATAACTTTGTATTGACCATTTTTGTTTTCCTTAAATATCGGAGTGATAATTGGTTTTACGATTTTTTCGGGGTCAATTGCTTTGAAATATTCCTCACTGGCCAGATTTACAAGGGCTTTATGATTTCCTTTCAGAAGATCTTCGTTGAGCTGAGTGGTCAGTTTGTCTCCCCAGAATTTGTAGAGGTTATTCCCTTTTTCATTGGGTAGTTTGGTGCCCATTTCCAGGCGGTAAGGCATAATCATGTCCAGAGGACGAAGAACTCCGTATAGGCCCGAAAGGATTCTTAGTTGTTTTTGTGAGCTGTTTATATCCCTGGAGTCCAGGGAATATGCATCCAATCCGTTATAAGCTTCTCCGTTGAAAGCATAAATAGCTTGCCGCGATTCCTTTCTTTCAAAGGGCCAGTGCCATTGAAAAAAACGCTCTGCGTTGAGTTCTCCCAGTTGACGACTGATGTTCATCAGGTTCATCAGTTCATCGGGTGAAAACTTTTTGAGTTTCTCCACCAGAGAGGAGGCTTCACCGGAGAAAATAATTTTACTTCTTTCAGCTGAGGGGACGTTTTTCTTAAAATCCAGTTTCTTTGCAGGAGACAATATCGCTATCATACTTTTTTTCAGAAAAACGCAACAACACATTAAAAAGTTCAACGATTTGTTATTTCCTTTCCAACAAAGCTACATTTTCCACATGGTGGGTGTGGGGAAACATATCAACGGGTTGAATTGCTGTGACGCGGTACCTGGCATCAAGAATACTGATGTCTCTGGCCTGGGTGGCTGAGTTACAACTCACATAAACGATTTTCTCCGGGGCAGTATTCAGGATGGTGCGCACCACATCTTCGTGCATTCCGGCACGTGGCGGGTCGGTAATGATAACATCAGGAAAACCTTCTTTCTCAAAAAGGTTGTGATTCAAAAGGTCTTTCATATCGCCGGCAAAAAACCGGGTGTTTTCAATATTGTTGATTTCCGAGTTAATGTGTGCATCATCAATGGCCTCAGGCACATATTCGATCCCCACTACTTTTTTTGCATTCTTTGCCACAAAGTTGGCGATGGTTCCCGTTCCCGTGTAGAGGTCGTACACCGTTTCTTTTCCGGTGAGCCCTGCAAAGTTTCTGGCTACTTTATAGAGATTGTAGGCTTGTTGTGAGTTGGTCTGGTAAAACGATTTGGGACCGATTTTAAATTTCAGGCCCTCCATTTCTTCAAAAATATGGTCACGTCCATGCTGAAGAATAACTTCCTGGTCTGTAATGGTATCGTTCTTTTTTTCGTTAATTACATACATCCAGGACGTTATTTCAGGAAACCGTTCCAGGAGGTGGTCAAACAGGTTGTTTCGTTTCTCCACATCTTCATGAAAGAATACTACAATAACCATAGTTTCACCGGTGGAGCTGGTGCGGATAAGTAAGGTTCGCAGAAAACCTTCCTGAGCCCTGAGGTCAAAAAACGACCAGTTGTTTTGAAGTGCAAAATTGCGGATGGCCATCCTGATGTCGTTGGATGGCTGACGTTGAAGGTGGCACTCACTAATATCAATTACTTTGTCAAACATTCCGGGAATATGAAATCCCAGACCGCTTTTATTTTTAATGACTTCTTCTGATTCCATTTCTTCGGGCGAAAGCCAACGTTTATTGGAGAAGGTAAATTCAAGTTTGTTACGGTAAAACCGCTCTTGAGGAGAAGCCAGTATGGGGCTGATCTCGGGAAGTTGGACCTTGCCAATGCGTTGCAAGTTGCTAAGCACCTCGCGTTGTTTAAATTTTACCTGTTCAGAATAGGGAAGATGTTGCCATTTACATCCACCACAGACACCGAAGTGTTCACAAAATGGTTCAGCACGCATCTCCGAAAGGTGATGAAATTTCACCGGCCGGCCTTCAAAATAATTTTTTCTTTTTTTTGTTACCTGAACATCGACAATATCTCCGGGTGCTGCCAATGGTACAAATACTACCGTATCATTGACTTTGCCCAGTGCTTTTCCTTCGGCTGCTACATCGCTAATGACCAATCGCTCGAGCAATGGCTTGTTTCTTCTTGAACGTCCCACTTGTTTTACTTTTCTGGTTTTCGCGCAAAGATATGTGAATCCATTAAGATTCACTAATCTTTTTGTTTCTCTTAAATTGTTAACTTTGTTGCGATTTTATTATCATCTTATGCTCTGTTTCTGGGTTCCTGGTGGTTGTTAACCACCACGGCTCAGACAGGGAAACTTTTTCTTCAGAAATAATTAATAGTTTACTAAATAGATTGTTGAAATGGCTGACAAAGTTTTAACTTACAAAGATATCGATAAAAGCATATTGAAATCTTTGCCCAACCCCACCAAACAGGCCTATGAAATAAAGGTGAAAATTCCTGAATTTACATTTTTGGGAGTAAAAGACCAGCCTGATTTTGCGGACGTTTACATTACTTTTTATCCAATCGATCGAATCATTGAACTCAAGTCATTGAAAATGTATGTGCAGGCACTCCGGAATATCACGGTTTCTTACGAGCGCCTTATAAACATCTTCTACGACCACCTGGTAGAAGTTTACAATCCCGACAGAATCCGGATTGTAATGGTTTGTAATCCTCGTGGAGGTATCAGCTCCCGTTTGACTATCGACAGTGACTGGAAAGTTCGTGGTGGGCAGGAAAAATACAGCGACTGGAGAAATCAAATGGATGATAGCTGGAGTGTTACGCTTTAGGTTTTGGGTTTTGAGTTCAGGGCTCTGGGTTTCTTGTCTTGTGAATAAATAATTTTTAGTTTAAAAAACCACGGAGTGGTGACTGAACGGTTATAAGGATTCAAAAAAACAAATTGAGCTGCGGAGCCGCGGCAGAGGGGGTAACCCGGGTTTCGTTGTTATGAATTACGTCCTTTAGGATTCGTAGCTCGGCATTTAGTTTTTTTTTAGAACTATTGATGGTGAATAATAATGATTCTGAATATTTGAATTTTGAGAATAACAATGAACTGGAACTTTCAGCTCTTTCTCCGGAATTTTTTCTGAAAGAAGCGGAAAGATATCCTATTATTGATGTACGAACTCCCGCGGAGTTTGCTCAGGGCCATATTCCCGGTTCCATTAACATGCCAATTTTTTCGAATGATGAAAGGGCTGTGGTAGGAACGCTTTATAAAAAACATGGTCGCAATTCAGCGGTATTGAAAGGCCTGGAATTTGTGGGGCCCAAAATGGCTGATTTTGCTCGTGAAGCCAATCGCCTTGCTGTGGCTGACAAAGTGTTGGTACATTGCTGGCGCGGCGGAATGCGTAGTGGAAGTATGGCCTGGCTTTTTAGGACAGTGGGGTTAAGAGCCACTGTGCTGGAGGGTGGCTACAAGGCCTACAGGGCATCGTTCCGAAAGATGTTGGAGGAGCAAAAATGGCGTTTTATCGTAATTGGTGGACCTACCGGTGGCGGAAAAACAGAGGTGTTGAAAGAATTGGAGAAACAGGGAGAACAGATGCTGGATTTGGAAGGGCTGGCAAATCATAAGGGTTCAGCCTTTGGTGCTTTGGGAGAGGCCGAACAGCCTACTTCCGAGCATTTTGAGAACGAAATTCACGCCCGGTTTCGGCGATTTAATCCCGAAAGAATTATTTGGGTTGAAGGTGAAAGCCATAGTATCGGAAAGGTTTATATACCTGATAATCTGTTTGAAATGTTGATGCAGGCGCCCCTTGTGATGTACAATATTGACCGAAGCCTGAGAGTGGAAAGACTTGTAAGGGATTACGGCTGTTTTGACAAAGAATTACTTGTGCACTCGGTTCTTAAAATACAGAAAAGACTGGGGGGCGACAGGACAAAGGAGGCATTAAATGCGCTTGAAAAAAGCGATTATCATACAGTTGCAGACATAACATTGAAATATTACGATAAAGGTTACTCCAAATCATTGGCCAAAAGAAATAAACCAATGCTGGTTCTGGAAGAGGCCAAAGATGAGCCGGCAAAAGTGGCCGAAAAACTAATTAAAGAATTTAAGTATGTACACAATAGATACTAAAGGGCGTCTCTGTCCGGAACCATTAATCATGGCCCGCAACGGACTGAGAGAGATAAATGAAGGAGAGAAAATGCTGGTTGTCTCTGACAATGAGACTTCATACCAAAATCTCATGAGTTTTCTGGAAGACCTGGGGACAACCCCTGTGGTTGATAAAAAAGAGGGCATATATTATATTGAGGTAACCAAGCCATTAGAACCTGCACAGGAAACAGAGAGCAATCCGGAAGATTATTGCACTGTTCCACAGCAATCCGGAGCAACAGACAATTACATAGTGGTAGCCAGAAGCTGTCGCATGGGTGAGGGTGATGAAGACCTTGGGGATTTGCTTATACGGGGTTACTTTAATGCGCTCAAGGAGATGGAAAAATTGCCCACTCATATTATCATGTACAATGGCGGCGTGAAATTGGCACTAAAAGATACTGATACCGCTGCTGCTTTGGGCGAACTGGAAGATAAAGACGTCAGTGTGCTGGTGTGTGGTACTTGTGTTGATTACTATCAGATGAAAGAACAGATAGGAGTGGGGCGCATCAGTAATATGTACCAGATCGCCACGATTCTTGCTGAAACGGATAAAGTCGTTTATCTTTAAATTATTTAATGCCCCAGTTTTCCAATACATATTTCGACAATGCAAGTACCAGTTGGCCCAAGTCCCCTGAGGTAGCTCATGCTATGGCGGATTTTCTGCTAAAAACAGGAGGCACTTATGGCCGTGCTGCCTATCAGCGGGTTTACCAGACTTCTGCTATGATTGAAGAGTGCAGAAATGAATTGGCAGATGTGTTGGGGGTGACAGAATCCGGGAATATAGCTTTTACCCAAAATGCAACACAGGCTATAAATACCATTCTTTTCGGACTTGATTTGCGCGATTGCGAAGTGTTGGTCTCTCCCCTTGAACACAATGCAGTGATGCGGCCGTTGGAACATCTCAAAGAAACCCGAAATGTTAACTGGAAGATTATTCCGGCTGCGAAAGATGGAACTATTATTCCGGAGATGATTTCGTCCATGGTAACTGAGCGAACGCAACTGGTGATAATTAATCACGAAAGTAATGTTAACGGAGTGATTCAACCGTTGGAAAAAGTACGAAATTTCATTGGTGACCTTCCGTTGATGATTGATGCGACCCAGTCGCTCGGAAATGTACCTTTTGAAGGAGATAATTGGGGGGTTGATTTTATTGCATTTACTGGTCACAAGGGACTCATGGGTTCTCCCGGAACTGGTGGCTTTTTTGTACGTGATACGGAATTGTTAACTCCCCTGTTTTATGGAGGGACAGGAAGCCGGTCGGAAAGTTTTGAAATGCCTCTGTTTGCCCCGGATAAATTTGAAGCCGGAACGCATAATACTGTAGGTCTTGCCGGTCTTTTGGCCGCTTTGAGAAACCGGACTGAATGTGGATGGAAAACATCTGATTTGGAGGAATTGATTGAGCAATTACAAAATATTCCCGGGGTAAGGGTGCTTACCGCAAGGGAACCATCCAACAGGGGGCATGTTTTTTCTCTTGTGCATGAAAACCTGACTCCCTCTGCCATTGCAAGTCGATTGTACGACCGTTTTGAGATTGAAATTCGCTCCGGTCTTCATTGTGCACCACTGGCTCATCGATATCTGGAGACTTTCCCCCATGGCACTGCCCGGTTTGCACCGTCTCTATATCATACAAAGGATGACTTAGTGAGTCTTGGTGATGCGCTTAAAATGATATTTGATGATAAGAATTATGTCTGAAGAACCTCTTTTGCTTTTTCCAAATGTGCATAGAGTGATGAAAGCCGATCGAATTTGTAAAGCAAAAGGAATAGTAACCCGGGTTGTTCCTGTTCCCGAAGACATATCCTCAGAATGTGGAATGTGTCTGGTGGTGTCAGGAAATGATTTGAAAACCTGTACAGAGGCCCTGAAGGAGGAAGAGATAACTTTTGAATTATATAAGAGAGGTGAAAATGAGTGAGCAGAAAATTGATTTGTTAAAGACAGTGGAGTATGGTGGTTGCTCAGCAAAACTGCCGCCTGGAGAACTTGCCGGAATCTTATCAAAGCTTCCGCAGATGCAGCATCCCAACATCATGGTGGATATTGATACGCATGATGATGCCGGGGTTTACCGATTGAACGATGAAACCGCTCTTATTTTCACCACCGATTTTTTTCCGCCCATCTGCTCCGACCCTTTTGAGTTTGGTGAAATAGCTGCTTCCAATGCGTTAAGTGATGTTTATGCAATGGGAGGTACTCCTTTGTTGTCCCTGAATTTGCTGATGTTTTCATCGGCAGAAATGCCTTTGAGCGCTTTTGAACAAATTCTGCAGGGAGGACACAGCAAAATAAAAGAAGCCGGAGCTCTTGTGATGGGTGGACACACCATCGAGGACCATCCGCCAAAGTACGGATTAGCTGTGGTGGGAACGGTGCATCCCGATAAGTTGATTACCAATGCTGCGGCAAAACCGGGCGATTTACTGGTATTAACCAAGCCGGTTGGTATTGGTGTTCTGGTAGCGGCTCAGCGATTACAAATGGTGCGTGAAGATGCATACAGAAAAGGTCTTGAGCAGATGAAGTTGCTGAATAAGTGGGGCGCTGAGGTCATGATTAAGCATGGCATTGCCTGCGCTACAGATGTTACAGGATTTGGATTGCTGGGACATGCTCTGAAAATGTCCGAAGCAAGCAACGTGAGTCTGGCGATTCGAAGCCGCGATTTGCCCATCATTGACCAGGCAGCAGAACTGGCCAATGACGGTTGTTTGCCGGGTGCTTCGTTTCGAAATCTGGATTTTGTGCTTCCTTCGTTGCATGTGAACAAATTGGTGGAGCCTCATCTGAAAATGCTGGCGGCTGATGCGCAAACATCCGGCGGATTGCTGATGTGCGTGCCTCCGGAGAAACTGGATGCTGTTTTGGCTGATTTGGAAGCGACAGGAAAATATCCCCAGACAAAAGTGATAGGTGAGGTGTTGCCCCGGACAAGAAAAATGATTTATCTGGAATAAAGGTAGTTTCGAATTCCTTTTCTGTCAGTTGTTGAAAGGATTTATTTAGGCACCAATCTCTAGTATTTGTGTAATTCGTGGACAACGAAAAACTAATTGAGCAGCAATTAGTTTTTCCCGCTAATTCTTATTTGGACAAAATAAAAAAATGGTTCATCACAATAAAGCGTTCCTAAATAGATACGTACAAAAGATCATATTGAAAAACCATGCGAAAAACTAACAAAAACATCTAACTGGTACGACCCACTATGGGGGGCGGTTCTCATGGATACATTACAGCTATAAATATTTGATCCACATCGGGGTCATGCCTTTTTATTTGATGGAAACTGAGCCTGAAGGGCTCGTATGTTTATAGCTTTCCCATAATATAAAATGTCGACGCTGAAGGTGTCGTATAAGTTCGTGATTGTTAGTAATGTTTTCTTTGAACAAACAAAAAATTAAAATAGGTAACCATATTTGTGATGAGCCAAAACAATTAAGCATTTACTGTGCTGAATTATTTATAGAACTTATTTCGTTTTTGCTTGTCCATGTTAGGTTATTTCACGACAATACCAAAAATAGAATTCTTATTCAATAAGCCGTTTGGGCATATTTTTATTAATTTGCACTTTGCAAACACGATTGCTTTCTATGAAAAGAAGAACCATTTTTAAAAAAGAATAATGATAGAGAAGGAAATCCAGGCTTTATTGGAAGCTGAATCCCGGGCAGTTGCAGAAATCCCTGTGACTAAAGAATTTGAAAAGGCAGTTGATTTGCTGTTTGAGTATGTCCACCACCGTAAAGGCAAGCTGATTACCAGCGGAATGGGTAAAGCAGGGCAGATTGCCAATAACATGGCTACGACTTTTAGCAGTACCGGAACCCCTGCTGTTTTTTTGCATCCAAGTGAAGCGCAACATGGCGATCTGGGTGTGGTGCAGGAAAATGACGTGATGCTTTTAATTTCCAATTCCGGAAAAACACGTGAAATAGTTGAGTTAATTGACCTCGCCAAAGGCCTTAGACCGGATATTCCATTTATTGTCATCACCGGAAATGAAAAGTCGTTGCTTGCAGAGGCCGCATCAGCGTGCTTGTTTACCGGGAATCCGCCTGAGGTGTGTGCCCTGGGCCATACGCCAACTACATCAACCACTACAATGACTGTAATAGGTGATGTATTGGTTGTTTTGCTGATGAAGAAAATCGGGTTCAATAATCATGATTACGCATTGAGGCACCATGGTGGTTATTTGGGCGATAAATCCCGTCAGGCCGCCATGCTCGATAAAAAATAAAAAACATTAATTACCATGTCACAAACTGATTGGAGAAAACTACATAACGGTTCCGATATTCTTGGAGTTGCACTTGAGGGGGTAAAAGGAGAAGAGGTGAACTTTACCCCTGAAATTGCAGAAAGACTTGGCCGATCCTTCGTTGTTTGGTTACAAACCTATTTCTCCGGGAAAAATAAATTACGGATTTCGGTGGGACGTGACCCTCGTTTATCGGGGCATGAACTTTTGGCTTCTCTGATTAAAGGACTGAGTGATGAAGGCGCTGAAGTGGTTAATTTCGGACTGGCTTCCACTCCTGCCATGTTTATGTCCACTATATTGGGAGAGAAGCCCGTGGACGCCGCTGTTATGGTTACCGGAAGTCATTCTCCCAAACATAAAAACGGGCTTAAACTTTTTACTTCTACCGGAGGGTTGGATAAAACAAATATTACTGAAATACTGAATCTTGCTGAAGGGGATCTTAAAGCAGGAGGAAGAAAAGGGACTGTGGAGGATTACGATTTTATGGCCGTTTATTCTGCACATCTGGCTGATGTTATTCGTAAAGAGGTAAATCATCCGGAACATTTTGACACTCCTCTTCAGGGGTTGAAAATTACAGTTGATGCAGGAAATGGTTCTGGTGGATTTTTTGCTACAGATGTGCTGGCCCATTTGGGAGCCGATATTACTGCATCCCAGTTTCTGGAACCTGATGGCAACTTTCCCAACCATTTCCCCAATCCGGAAGACACCAATGCCATGAATTCCCTTATCAGTAAGGTGAAGGAGTCTAATTCAGACTTGGGTATTATTTTCGATATGGATGTGGATCGTTCTGCCCTGGTTGATTATACAGGGCGACCAATCAACCGGAATTCACTGATAGCTCTCGCATCGGCGGTAGTGCTCAGGAAGCGTCCGGGAAGTACGATTGTTACTGATTCCATTACCTCCGACGGGTTGTCATGGTTTATTAGGGAACGCCTTGGTGGAAAACATCACAGGTACCAGCGTGGTTATAAGAATGTGATTGATGAGGCAGTGCGGTTGAACGGTATTGGTCAGGAATCATGTCTGGCCATAGAAACATCCGGGCACGCTGCATTCAAAGATAATTTTTTTCTTGATGACGGAGCCTATCTGGCCACCAGGATGATTACTACTCTAGCTGCAATGAGAGCTAAAGGAAAGCGTTTGACCGATTTAATTGCAGATCTTCCTGACCCTGTTGATTGTTGTGAAATCCGGTTAAGAATAAATTCTTCCGATTTTATTCAGACCGGTTCGGATATAATTGCTGAGGTGGGAATTATGGCCGGAAATAAAAGCAATTGGGACTTGCTCCCCGAAAATTACGAGGGCGTAAGAGTGAAATGTTCAGGCAAGGGGCAGGACGGCTGGTTTTTGTTGCGTTTGTCTCTGCATGACCCGGTACTGCCTCTTAACATAGAATCAAATGAACCCGGAGGAGTACAGAAAATTGCCGAAGAATTGTTTGAATTTTTCGGACGTTTTGATAATCTTGATTTGTCTGCATTTAAAAGGTTTGGATTATGAGCATTAGTCCGTTTAAAAAATCTTAACCCAGAGACGCAATGACTCAAAGTTTTATTATGAGTGAGTTGTGGTCTGCTTACCGGCTTTTGAAATGGACTAATTATCAATGATTTGTAAAAGTTTAACAGGATATCGTATGAGAATAATAAGAGACAATGTACTGGCTATGGTTGTGGATGTTCAGGAACGTTTGTTTCCGCATATCTTTGAACATGAGCAGTTGGCCGAAAATATTAAAATTTTGGTGAAAGGCCTTCAGGTATTAGAAGTGCCTGTTATCGTTACCGAACAATACAAAAAAGGCCTGGGAGAAACCATCCCTTCATTGGCAGCTTTGGTGATGGAATATCCACACAGCGAAAAAATTGCTTTTAGCTGCTGCGATGACCCTGCCATCATGGAGAAATTGGAATTGTCTTCCAAACGAGTTGTGGTGCTTGCCGGTATCGAATCTCATATTTGTCTTTTGCAAACAGCACTTGATTTGAAAGAGCGTGGTTATCATCCTGTTGTGGTAGAAGATTGTGTGGGTTCCAGAAGGCCTGATAATAAACGTATTGCAATGGCCCGATTGGTTCAGGAAGGAATTATAATTACCAGTTACGAATCACTGTTGTTTGAATTGTGCCGGGTTTCAGGGACTGATGAATTTAAAGCCATCTCCAAACTTGTAAAGTAAGAGTAGTAGAATGGGACGGATTTTCGGATTGGGAGAGACAGTTCTGGATATTATATTTAAGGACAATAAGCCTGTTGCTACGCGTCCGGGTGGTTCTGCTTTTAATGCTTTGGTATCACTGGCCCGTGCAGGACAGGAGGTTGCATTGATTAGTGAGATTGGTCGCGATATGGTTGGTGAACAGATTATGGGTTTTCTGAAAGAGAATCAGGTAGATACTTCATGGCTTCATCGGTTTTCCACAGGCAAAACACCCGTTGCCCTCGCTTTTCTGGATGAGAACAATAATGCATCTTACCAGGTGTACAAAGATTTTCCCGACGAACGCTTTCAAATTGTCGGGCCCGAATTTGGCCCCGGTGATATCCTGCTTTTTGGTTCTTTCTTTGCGGTAAATCCTGTGCTTCGTAAGCAGGTTGTTCCTTTGCTCCAAAAAGCTCGTGAACAAGGAGCTTTTCTTATTTATGATCCCAATTTCAGGAAAAATCATCTTAATAACAAAGATATTTACCTTCCGTTGATTGAAGAAAACTTCTCATTGGCCCATCTGGTAAGAGGAAGCGATGAAGATTTTCGGAATATTTTCCCTGGATTGGATATCGATGAGGTGTTGCTGAAAATTCAGGATTTTGATGCCTTTGGGCTCATTACTTCCAATAGTGATGGTGTGTATGGACTGATTGATGGTCACCGTTTTCATGTCGCAGCCCGGCAGATAAAGACCATCAGTACAATTGGAGCCGGAGATAATTTTAATGCGGGATTGGCTTACGGATTTAATGAGCAAAAGCCTGGTTCGGGAGATGTTGAAAGATGGAAAACTATTGTGGAAAAGGCTGTTGAGTTTTCTACCAATGTTTGTTTGTCTTTTGATAATTATATTTCGAGGGAGTTTGCTGCCACCTTAATGACAAAGAGAAAAGAGCCCCCCATTTCGTAGGGACATTCTTTCAAATTTTTGACAGGACTGAAACCATTTATTTCCCCGGAACTCGTCTTCAATACTAACGGATTGAAATTCCCGGGCAACCTCCTTTTTATCAGCATGTTACAATGCTATAATGTACTGCCCGGCAGTCAAAACCGGGAGGTTAGAATTTTTGAAGTCCTTCAGGTTTCTGGCAATTATTAAATCTTGTTCATTCTCAATGGCTGTAAAATACTGAAGTCCATCTTCGAAATCTGAGAAAGTATCATCGTTCAGTGCCAAACTTACAATTTTATCATTCAGCAAGAGTATTCTGACAAACAATTTAAGCTTTCTCAAAACAGTTTTTGCTTTCTCAGCATTCATTTGACGCAATAATATATAACTGGTGTTTGCTATTGTCAGGGATGAAATTGTTATTTGAATTTTTTTCTTATCTGCCAATGAAAATAAGACTGCCGCCTCTTTATAAAATGGTTCTCTTTGCGATAGTAAATCAATTATGATGTTGGTGTCAACAAAAAGTTTTTCCATTAGCCCTGCTATAGTAGTGGTTTTTCCTGTTTTTTATCGGTATCGGGAAATTATTTGTATTTCTCATCAAGGTAATCACGATACTCTTTTTTATCATCGAGATCCGCTGGAAGATTAATCACACCGCTAAGACTCTCAACCAATGGGGTAATTGAATGGTTTGATTTTTCTTTCTCCTGTTTTGTAAGGCTGTCCAGATAGGATTCAATCATTTTAGAGAGACTTATTTTGTGATTATGTGCATATACCTTAGCTCTCTCAATAACACGATCTTTTAATTTCAGCGTTAATTTTTTATCCATGGGTCTTGAATTTTGCTAGGTATAAATCTTGTACGTTCAGTGCAAGTTTTATTTCTGCTTTTAATGATTTTATAATATTTTTTCACTACTGTCCGACTAAAATGAAACGGATTTAATGAAATCCTGTATTTAT
>NZ_JADQBH010000078.1 GCF_016278715.1 Marinilabilia sp.
GTTAAAAAAAACATAAACGCAAAGACGCAAAGTTTTTATTATGAGAGAGTTATGTGTCTCGTTGCGGATTGTGTAAATTATTAATTATCAAACACTTATAACTCATGAGATTCAAGATAACGAAGTGTTGCTATAAACAAAAACCTATAATTGGGGCCGGTTTAGAGATTTATTTACTTTTTTATGAAGTTCGAAACCAGGTATGTCCAGGCCTTTCAGTTCAATGGAAACAGGTTTTCCGGTATTGGCTGCCTGGTAAACAGCCTCCATTATTATCATATCTCTCAATCCCATGTCGCCGGTTGCCAGAATGGGGGTGTCGCTGATGATACTAAGGGCAAAAGCATCCATCTGCCGCGCCTGTTGGTTGACGTTTGGAAGGTCCATCGGTCCAGTGAGGGTTTCCCCGCTGATGTGGCTGTAACTATAGGCAGGGTTTAATTCCCACCACCCGTTTTCGGCCGTTGTCTTTAAGTAATTGGCATTATCGGCATAGCTTGTGTGGTGTGTAGATGTGGTGCCATCAGGATATTTAAGGGTAAACGAGATGGATTGTTCCACTGAATCGAACAACTCCGGTTTGGTAACTTCTCCATATTGGGCTTCAACTTCAACGGGCCATTGTCCTTTGGTATAGCAGGCTCCCTGGATGGTGTATATACCTATGTCCATGAGGGGGCCGCCACCTGCCATTTCTTTATCCAGACGCCAGCTTTTGTTGTTGAGGACGAAACTAAATCCGGCATCTGTGTTGAGTACTTTTCCCATTTTTTCTGTTTGTCCCAGTTCCATTGCCCGCAAATGATGAGGCTCAAAATGAAGCCGATACCCCACAGATAATTTCACATTGTTGTCGTTACAGGCTTTGATGATGGCTCTGGCATCCTCTACGTTGGTGGTCATTGGTTTTTCACAAATCACGTGTTTTCCTGCTTTGGCTGCCCGGATAGAATACTCGGCATGCATGCTGTTGGGAAGCACTATGTAAATGATATCAATGTCTTTATTGTTGACGATGCTGTCAAAATTATCATAGTTGTACACATTCTTTTTTGGGATGTTGTATTTTTCCATCCATTGTCCTTCTTTGGCAGGAGTCCCGGTAACAATACCGGTGAGTCTGCAATGCCTGGTTTCCTGAAGTGCAGGTGCCAGTTGTCCTGTGGCATATCCCCCTAATCCTACCAGTGCAACGCCGGGTATTTTGTTTTTATTATCAGCTTTTCCGGCAGAGCTGGCTCCACATGCTGTATTTAAAATGCCGGTTCCGAAAAAGCCTGCAGTACCTATCAGTCCAAGGTTTTTCAGAAATGTTCTGCGATCGGTATCTTTGGATAGTTTTTTGTTTTGCATGGTGGTGATTTTTAGTTGAACGGAGCTAACCTGATTAATGGATATACAATTTACGTATATGCCTTATAGGGTTAAATATCTTTTGTTGTCTTATGTTTCTGATGTGGTTTATTGACTTAATAGTTCGTTAAAAAAAGCCTAAACGCAAAGACGCAAAGTTTTTATTATCATAGAGTTGTGCCAGATATTGCGCATTGCGCAAACTACTCACTAACAGGCATTTAATCCCGAAGCTTCGGGATCACGAAGTATTGTTGACTTAAACTAACAATTATGTTTCGGAAATGGTTTTATCGTTTAAACAATAAAAAAAGCCATCTACACGAGATGTAGATGGCTGAATATTCAAGAAAGTCAATGATTTACTGAACTACTGTAAGCGGTACCTCATGTAAATCCTGCACACGGGATGAGCTGCCAACCAGCAGATTGTAGTCCCCGGCCAGGGTGGTCATCCGCTGAGCATCAGCATTCCACCATTCCAAAACATCTTCCGTAAGTTGAAATTCTACTTCCACTGTTTCACCTTTGGGAATAAATGCTCTTTTAAATCCACGCAATGTCAATGACGGGCCCTCTGTGTCATCGGGTTTCTGAAGGTAGAGCTGTACAACTTCTTCTCCATCATAGTTGCCGGTATTTGTTACCGATACCTTTAAAGACTCCTCTTCATTGGCTGATATGGTGGAATTCGTTAACTGAAGGTTCTCATAACTGAAAGTGGTGTAGCTCAATCCATAACCAAACGGGAACAAGGGTTCTCCCTCGAAATATCGATAGGTACGGTTGGCCATGTTGTAATCCTGAAAATCGGGAAGCTGTTCCACGTTTTTGTAGAAGGTTACCGGCAAACGACCAGCAGGATTGTAATCACCAAACAGAACATCTGCAACAGCTGTTCCGCCGGCCTGACCGGGATACCATGCCTGCAAAATGGCTGAAGAGTAATCAGTTACTTCCTCAAACCCAATGGCAGAGCCGGAGCAGTTGACAAGAATTATTTTTTTTCCGGCCTTATGTAATGCTTTAAGAATTTCTTTTTGAATTGCAGGCAGGGCAATGTCTGTGCGGTCGCCTCCCTTAAAGCCCGGAAGATCTACCCCCATCTCTTCGCCTTCGAGGAAAGGAGAGATACCGGAAGCGAAAACAACCACATCGGCATCTGCTACGCGTGCCACGGATGCAGGAATGTCCACTTCTGCCATGTAACCCATGTTGAAGTCCAGTTCGGCTTCGGACATATAGTGGGCAAATTCCAGTTCAATATCATAGGATTTGCCTGCTTCTGCCTCCATTTTGTATTCCTGCTTGCGACCACCATGTTCTGCCCTGTGTTCAAACACGGGTTCTCCATCCACCATTAACCGGATGATGCCATTGACGTAAAAATTAAAATATATTTCTCCTGATTGTTCCGGAGTAAACACACTTTTGTACCGCGCTGAGAAATCTGTCAGGTTAACACCGGGAGCAAAAACGGTCGCTCCGCCGGTATGAAAACTGAATGGTGTATTAACCAGTGTTTCCACATCAGGTTCTCCTTCACGATCGGGATTGTTCCAGTATTGTGCCGAGAACCCTTGTCCCTCTTCACTGATGCACTGGTTGAATACACTTTTAAAGATGCGGTTGTCCACCCATTCGGTTCCCTGCTCATAGATTACCTGGTCGTCATTTCCTAAAGCATTTCGGATTCCCTGTAGAATGGTTGTGGTGGCCGCTGGTGTTCCGTTGTAGTTGCCCCACTGCATGAGTGAGTCATTGGCATTGGGGCCCATGACTGCAACAGTGAGTCCTTCTTTTTTCAGCGGAAGGGCTCCGTTTTTATTCATCAACAGTGTCATGGATTTGCGGGCGGCTTCCAGGGCCATGTCAGCGTGTTCCGGAGAGGATACTACTGAATAAGGAATTTTTGACCATTCCACCTCTTCATCCGGATCCATCTCGCCTAGCTCAAATCGGGCAATCAGCAACCGACGCAGGGAAATATCCAGTTGTTCTTCAGTAATCAATCCCTGTTCAACAGCTTCTACCAAAGCCGGATAGCTATCGCCGCAATTCAGATCTGTTCCTGCCAGGACGGCATCTGCTGAAGCCGCTTTCGCATCAGGGTGGGTGGCATGTGCATTTTCATTATAAAAATCATTGATGCCCCAGCAATCAGAGAGTATCACTCCGTCGAATCCCCATTCATTGCGCAGGATATCTGTCAATAATTGATCGTTTCCGCAGCAGGGTACACCTTCAAAACGGTTGTAAGCGCACATCACCATACGCACATCACCATCGATTACGAGTTTTTTAAACGCCGGAAGATAAGTTTCATGTAAATCTCTTGGCTTAATGTTTTTGGCATTAAAGGAGTGACGGTTCCATTCGGGTCCCGAGTGAACCGCGTAATGCTTGGCGCAGGCGTGTAGTTTGTCATATTTGCCGGAGCGGTCGCCTTGCAGCCCCGTTACCACTGCCGTTCCCAGAACACCGTTCATAAAAGGATCTTCACCATAAGCTTCCATTCCTCGTCCCCATCGCGGATCGCGAAAAACATTAATATTAGGTGTCCACATGGTTAGCCCCTGATATCGGCTGCGTTCTCCACGTTCCTTGAAATAGTGGTGTTTGGCACGTGCCTCATCCGAAATGGCAGAAAATATATCCAACACCATATCCCCGTCAAATGCTGCTGCCATACCTACGGGTTGTGGAAAAACTGTTGCTTCGCCGGCCCGCGCTACACCGTGTAACGCTTCGTTCCACCAGTTGTATTCCTCAATTCCCAGTCGTTCAATAGGGGCATTACGATCTACCATTAAAGACACTTTTTCTTCAAGTGTCAGCTCCTTTAGCAAATCGTTTGCCCGTTCTTCAGGGGAATAGCTGTTGTCCTTCCATATTTCTGTAGTGCATCCAACTCCCGTGAAGATAAATATTCCCAGTAAAAAGATTCCAGGTAGTCTTTGTTTCATGATTTCTGTTTTGTTAGCAATTTTCCTTGTTCAAAGATAGAAAAATCAGGCGAAGAGGAACAGACGATTTTTGCTGTCCGATGGGTATTGTTCTATCCTGACTTGTGTTCCGGAATTTCAATCAATGGCATTATGGCCTGTGTGTTGCCTTATGGCGTCCATTAGACCCTGGCGAGGACACCCAACGAATTAGCGAACCAAGTTTGATTTTGCTGTCAATTCTTTTTGGACTAATATTATGGTTCAGAGAAAAAAGGAAACGACAATGGATAAAATGAGAGAAGTACGTGGAGAAGTGGAGCTAACGGGTTCTGCTTTAAAAAATATCGCTACGACAATGGGATTATTTGATATATTATTTAGAGCTGAAAATAAATTGAAACAGCAATTTAAGATTGAATAATCAGCTATTCAAAAGGGATTTTCATGATAGAGTGTTTTTGTACTCTTTAATCCCTGAAATTCTCACCAAACGGAGAATTGCCAAATAGGGTATTTTAACAATATTGTAATGTTTATGTTGGAAAAAAGTCTGTTTGAGTGAGGGCTTTCATCTCTTAAGTTCAGTAAATAAACTGTTAAGTCTTTTTGGAAAAAGAAAAAAAGTTAGTTTTAGAGGCAACCGAAAACTTAAAAACAATAAAACAAATTGGATGTCCTGCCCCGAAGACTGCTTAAGGATAATTTTATATTCTGACCTTTATGTGGCTGGGGGATAATTGATTCCATAAAGGAGGGTGTACGAAGCATGCTAAATAAACATGGATTGTGCACTTTTTTTTGATGAAGAAAAATAACCGTTCTTGGGAATGCGTTTATTGAATCGTTGTGCATAAGCCTACTCCAAAAGGATACAGTTTTATGTAAGAGAGGAGAGCCTTGCCTTTACCACAGTAATTTGTATGAAAAATAGGGATATACCATAGTAATACCATGCTCCACCACTTTTCGTTTTTCAAAATCATAGGCCCATCCGAACATTTCGGTTTGCATTAAGACATTTTTAGCTTGAATGGCAATGACATGTGCCTTTTTATTTTGGTTGATTTGATAATTGACGGCTATATCTAAAAACAGCTTGTTGCTTTCCTGCCATTCAAAAGCTTTTGATTCATCCGGTATCACCATTTCATGCATGGCCGATTGCTCCTGTTCAGGTGGAGTAAAACGGTTACCGCCCATAAAAGCAATTTTACCGTTAAGACCAAGCGTGTTTTTTCTTTTTATTTTCCATTCTTTACCACCCAGCAAATTGAATACAAAGTTCCGGTTAAATGATGTATTGTACTTTTTGCCATCTCCTCCGATGAATTTTGAATCGAAAATAGTGCCCGTGAACATGTAATAAAATCCATCTTTCATATATCGCTCCAGTGTGATGTCAATCCCCTTGTTGGTGCCTGTCCCTTTGTTGGTGAGGGGCTTATCGAAATACATGTCCCAGGTATAATTTATAAGGGATTCTGAAGAACCGTCAATGACAGGTACGTCGTACAATTCCTGATAATAGCCTTCTGTTTTTAGCTTAATGCTTTCGTTAATCCTGAAATCATATGCCAGAACATAGTGGTGTGCTTTCGTAACCCTGAGTTGAGGATTGAGTAGGTGTCCGGTGTCATTTTCTGCCAGGTAAAAACGCACGGGCTCTGGGCGACTGTGTTTGCCATAAGCAAGATGAGTGGAGTGGCGGGGCAGAAATCGCCAGGAAATCCCCATTCTGGGTTCCGGTATCCAATTGTTATTCATTTCAAAATAAGAGATGCTGATGCCGGTATTAAGATCGATAGTCGGGCTAATCCGCCATTGAAGTTGATCGAAAACTCGCGCTTGCATAACATTTCCACTTTGGTCAGTAATGAGCTCCAATATCTCGTTAATTCCGGGATTTGGGTTCCCCCGAATGTTTAAGTTGTAGTTTTGAAATGTTAGGTTTACGCCGCCTTTGTTGGTTAGGCGATTGCTTATTTTGGTTTTGACACTGGTATTAAACAGGACTCGTGTGTTGTTTTCTTCATGATCGGCCAGGGGCATAACTTCACCATTGCGGAGAAGTTGGTCGCTGTTCATTGAGAACCTGCTGTAGGTGGTTGCCAGTGAAGATTTAAGGTAGTGCTTTCGGCTTGTATTCAGCTGGTGTGAAATGCCGGCTGCAGCCATGTCCGAACCAGTAACGTATTGATTGTTGTCAAAAGTATTTGACCAATCATCCGGATCTTCATCCGGCTCGAAAGACACATTGCTAAGCCCGCCAATGCCCCATATTTTAAATGTTCCCGAGTTGGCAGTAGGCAAATAGAACTTGAAACTCAAATCCTGATACTCCGGTATTCCAAAATCATTACCAATTAACAGTCCAGCCAGGCCCATGGTGGAGTATCGGTAATTAAACAGATAAGAGGCTTTATGTTTGGAATTCAGAGGGCCTTCCGAACTGATATCAATTCCCTGCGATCCGATCTGGAAAGCCGACTCTCGATTGTCGGTGTTGCCATTTCTGAGTTTCATATCGAACGCTCCTGACATGGCATCGCCGTATTCTGCCGGAAAAGCACCTGTGAAAAAATCAGAATTGGACAACATATTCACACTGAAAACTGTTTCTATGCCTCCGCCGTTGTTGACCCCGTTAAGATGGTTGGGTGCCGGAATCTGAACGTCTTCAAGTTTCCATAAAATACCTTTGGGGGCATTTCCTCTGATTACTATGGCATTGTCATTAACCCCTTCGGCCATCGTAACACCAGCGAAAGAACCTGCCAGTCGAGAAGGGTCGTTCCAACCGCCCGCAAAACGGGTGGCTTCTTCTACAGAGAAAGAACGAGCCGAGAGTGTTGCCATGTTATTTTGTGCTTTGTCTTTGCGAAAGCCTGGTTTGATCACAATTTCTTCTAATTGTCTGAAGTTTTCTTTGAGCAGAACATTCAGCTCGGTTTCTTTTCCAGACCCTACATTGATTTCCTTTAAAAGGGCCTGCTCATAGCCAATGAAACTAAAGCTGATGGTATATCGACCTATCTGCACATTCTCCATAATATAATGCCCGTTTGCATCAGTGGTTGTTCCTATTAAAGGATTAGAATCCACTATGTAAACGTTCACCTGTGGCAGAGGCATGTGAGTGTCCGCATCTAATACGCGTCCTTTAATATTTTGTGTTGGTGTTTGAGCCGAAAGTTCCAATAGCACAAAACAAAACATCCAAATCAGATAAATTTTCATTTTCATTTTCATTTTCATTTTATTTTATGAAACAAGTTTATCATGTTTTTAGGATGCAACCGTTCGGAATTATAAAAGTGAACCTGTTTTTATTGTTGTTGTAACATAATCAGGTTTCTAGAATGGTTTCTGAAGCGAATGAAAAGTGTACGGGATTATATATCGGAACATTTTTCCTTGTACTCAGAGGGAGTTTGCCCGGTCATTCTTTTAAATGTGGTATTGAAAGATGTTTTGGAATTAAAACCAGAATCAAACGCAATTGCGATCATGGTGATTTTTTTGTCACTGTTCCTTAGCAACTCTTTGGCCTTTTCTACCCTGTGACGATTGACAAACTGGAAAAAGTTTTCATCGAAACCTGAGTTGATGGTGTAAGACAATTGATGGGGCGTAATCGATAACTGCTTTGCTAATTTGACAAGATTTAAATCAGAGTCCAGATGAGGTTGTTCGTTAATCATTATGTTTCTAAGCTTTCTCATGATTGACTGTAATTCGTCATCGGCGAGTAATTTCTTCCTTTCCTGAATTTTCCCATGGGGGCTGTTTGCCATTATCAAGTTCTCTTTTTGTGAGGGAAAAATCTCCTTCTGTTTCAAAGAAAAATGCGCAATAATAAAAACTGTAATCAGTTGTATGCTGTTTAAAAGAATATTGGGAGCCTGACCGTTGAAGAAAATATTGTAGAATAAAACGATGATGGTTAGTGTCAGAATCTGGATAATAATATATTCCAGCCAGTTGAGGTTGATGTCCTGAGTGTTGGAGGAATACAACAAAATCTGTTTTTGGTGCTTCCTGATTTTAATAAAAGCCAAAATACAATAGAGTAGTGCCTGGAATAAAATGATAATGGTCCCTGTTGTGTTTAATAATGATTGATTGGACGTATTGGGAATTTTGTTGATCTCAATGGCAATAAAAACCATGGGTATTAACAAGTGTTTCCAGTGAGAGGGCCTGATTTTTAAATTGGGATTTGTATAAAATAAAACAGCAGCATACAGGGATGATGGTGTGAAAATCTGAATGGAATGAATGAAGGTGGAAAGGTTTTTGTTGATTTCGCCAAAACCTGTGAATTTGGCTATTTCTTCCAGCCAAAACGTGGAGAGAAGTAATAAAAAAACAGACAGCCATTTATTGCCTCTGGCGTTTATTTTTAATGGGTTGGTTGCGTTTATGAATGCCAGTAGAATTAAACCTCCGAAGATGGTAATTACGAACAGATTATTGAAATTGGTAAATGCCATTTTTATATAATGGATGTTTGATTTGCAGAAAATTTAAGTCAAATATATCCCAAATATCCTTAATTGAACCGTTCGAGGATTATTTTTTGAGTTAACGAATGACAAGTTCCCATTTTCAAATGTTTGAGATTGAAACGAACACAACAAGGATTTTTTTTGAAAAGAATCAGGTTGCTTACCTGATTAATGAATTTAGAATTTGCACTTCTAAGTATTGGCCGCGCGCCACCGTTTTTTGGCAAATTGATGACAGGGAACGGATTCATACAGGGAAAATCATGTTTTACGACCCATAAACCGGGAAAAGGGTAAAAAGGAAAGTGCCATTTATTCAATGGCTGCAAAAAGTTTTACAATTTTATTAAAATCAGAAAAAGCTTTGCACCTGAGAACTTTTTTAGGATAATATTTTAGTGATTTTTGTTCTGAAACGAGCATGACAACGATTGCTCCAAATGAGATTGTAAACAATCAATCATGCGAGTTACATCAGACCTATAACTTAGATAAATTTCATACTGATGAAAGATTGTTTTAAAACAGCAATGCATCTTAGTATTTAAAAGGCGCGCGGGCCCGTCCGTTTTCCGGGCCGGCGGTTGGCGAGAAGGCTAAATGGACGAATTCAAGGCCTTGCGGGCCAGCGGGAAATTAAGCCTGATGTGGGCGGATAGGTTTAAACGGACTAGTCCCGATATAGGTTTTGTAAAGTTTTTGTGGAAAACTCCCAAAAACCATAATCGGGATTTGTTTCTTTTTGGGGCAATGCCAAAAAGAAAACCAATAATGAAATCCAAAATTTGTCTGCTGACTTTTTCAGCTAGCCCTAATATAATTTTTTATCGTATGAACAATTGCTTCATTTTTCTTTCAAGCACTTAAATGGGGAATACATGTTTTTATTGCCTTGGTGCTATTTTTGCTTCAACAGTAACCAATTTTAAAACCGTCCTGCTAAATTTAGTGGGGCGGGTTTTTTTTATCCTGATTAACTTCCAAAATTACCTTGGGAAAATCCCTTCGATTAATTTACCATAAAATTCGAACGAATTGTTAATTTTAGGGCAAATAAGGATAAACTCCAATTGAATAGGTTTGTCTTTCTACAACATCTTAACTAAAATCTAATAGTCATTAAAATATATGTCTGAAGACCAAAAAAAACAGTTGGAAACCCAACTATGGGGAATAGCCAATCTTTTAAGAGGAAAGATCAGTGCCGACGATTACCGGGATTATATTCTCGGTTTTATTTTTTACAAATATTTGTCCGAGAAGCAGCATTTATATGCCAATCATTTGCTTGTTGGGGAGAGTGTGACGGAATACCAGGAATTAACTGATCCGGAAGCTCTTGATGCCATTCGTGAAGAGTCGCTGATAAAGCTGGGGTATTTTCTGGAACCTCAGGATCTTTTTTCGGAGGTAACCCGGCGCGGGCTCGAAAACGATTACATACTGGAAGACCTTCAGCGTATTCTCAACCACGTTGAGCAAAGTACCATGGGTACGGAGTCGGAGGATGATTTCAACGCCTTGTTTGAAGATCTGGACTTGAATTCTACCAAGATTGGTCGCACGGTAAAAGCACGTAACGAGATTATCGTTAAGATTTTGGATTATCTCAATCAGATTGATTTCAAACTGGACGAGATTGAATCGGATGTGCTGGGCGATGCTTACGAATACCTGATCTCTAAATTTGCTGCAGGAGCCGGAAAATCGGCCGGAGAGTTTTACACGCCACAGCAGGTTTCTAAGATTTTGGCCAAGGTGGTTACCACCGGTAAAGACAAACTGAAATCGGTTTATGATCCCACCTGTGGTTCGGGCTCTCTGTTGTTGCGTGTGGCCAAGGAAGCCACCGTGGGTGAGTTTTTTGGTCAGGAACTGAACCGCACCACCTACAACCTGGCACGAATGAACATGATTTTGCATGATGTGCATTTTCGCCAGTTCGATATTCAGCAGGACGATTCCCTGGAACACCCCCAACATCTGGAGCAACGTTTTGAGGCTGTGGTGGCCAATCCGCCGTTCTCAGCTCATTGGAAAGGTGCTGACAATCCCCTGAACGAAACCGATGAGCGCTTCAGTCAGTACGGCAAACTGGCACCTAAAACGAAAGCCGATTATGCCTTTGTGCAGCACATGATTTACCATTTGGCCGACAATGGCATTATGGCCTGTGTGTTGCCTCATGGTGTGTTGTTTCGCGGAGCAGCAGAAGGTGTCATTCGTCAATACCTCATAAAAGAACTCAATTATCTGGATGCCGTCATTGGTTTGCCTGCCAACATCTTTTATGGTACCTCTATTCCTACTTCTATCCTGGTGTTGAAGAAATGCCGTAAGGTGGACGACAATATTGTGTTCATCGATGCCAGCAAAGAAGGTCATTACATCAAAAGCGGCAATCAAAATACCTTGCGCGACGAGGATGTTGAGCTGATTGTGGATACTTACCGCAATCGTACGACCATCAACAAATTTAGCTATGTGGCCTCATTGGATGAGATTGCCGAAAATGATTACAATCTGAATATTCCCCGTTATGTGGATACCTTTGAGGAGGAGGAACCGGTGGATCTGAATCAGGTGGCCGGGGAAATAAAGGAAATTGACCAGGAAATGGAGGAGGTAGATGAGGAAATTGAAAAATATTGTAAGGAATTAGATATATCAACACCATTTTGAAATAGGGTATCCAAAAATTTGGTTTCTATTTGAAAACAAAAAAATCACAAAAATGCACATAACCACCAAAACGGACGAAATCACCAAAATGAATGGGATTTTCGAAATGGTTGGGAAATGTGTTGTTGTAGATACGCCCAATTTGGGCGTATCTACCGCCCAATTTGGGCGTATCAACCGCCAAACAGAATGTGGATTGACAATAATCAAGGTCCAGACAACCAACAGAAAACAAATGAAACAACATAACAACATACCGCAACTGAGATTCCCGGAGTTTGATGGGGAGTGGGAGGAGAGACCAATAAAAAATATAATCTCAGATGCTCGCTTAGGTGGAAACTATAGGAACCTAGAAATTAGTAAAGGTTTACCTCTAATAAAAATGGGAAATATAGGAAGAGGGAAAATTATTCTTGATAAAAAGTACTTTCTTCAGGAAAAAGAAGAATACAATGAAAACGATATTTTAAAAGATGGCGATTTTTTGTTTAATACCAGAAATACCTTAGAATTAGTTGGTAAAGTAGCAATCTGGCAAGATGAATTACCTCTTGCGTTATATAATTCAAATTTGTTACGAATTACTTTCAATGATGAAATAGAAAGCACTAACAGGTTTATTAATTATCTGTTCAATACTTATTCAACAATTAAATCACTTCGAAGATTTGCAATTGGAACAACGAGTGTTGCAGCAATCTATAGTCGGGATTTATATAAGTTGAAGGTTAAATTTCCTACCCTCCCCGAACAACAAAAAATCGCCCATTTCCTCACTGCCGTTGATAAACGCATTCAACTGCTGACCCGCAAAAAGGAGCAACTGGAGCTTTACAAAAAAGGCACCATGCAAAAGATCTTTAACCGGCAAATCCGTTTTAAGGATGAAAAGGGGAGGGAGTTTCCGGAGTGGGAGGAGAAGAAGTTGGGGGAGGTTTTTGATCGAGTAACACGAAAGAATACAGAAAATAATAATAATGTATTAACCATATCCGCTCAAAATGGATTAGTCAATCAGTTGCTATATTTTAATAATTCTGTTTCTGGGAAAGATCTCCAAGGTTATTATTTGTTGGAAAAGGGTGATTTTGCCTACAACAGGAGTTATTCTAGAGGTTATCCTATGGGGGCCACAAAAAGGCTTAAGAATTACACAAAAGGAGTAGTCTCGACCCTTTATATTTGCTTTAGGAGCAAAAGATGTATTGAAGGTGGTTTTGCAGAAAAAATGTTTGAGTCTGGAGTAGTAAACAAAGAAATATATAAAGTAGCCCAAGAAGGTGCTCGGAACCATGGTTTATTAAATATTGGAGTTGGTGATTATTTTGCAATTAGGGTTGTAATTCCAACGCTACCCGAACAACAAAAAATCGCCCAATTCCTCACCGCCCTGGACAAAAAAATAGCCCACACCACCGGCGAAATTGAAAAAATGAAAGAATGGAAACGGGGATTGTTGCAAAAACTGTTTGTGTAAACCATACCAAATGAGATGACCCACAAATTTCAAAATAAATACCGCATTTCATCGGCCCGATTGCCAAATTGGGATTACGGCAGCAATGCCGCCTATTTTGTCACCATTTGCACCAAAAATCGCGACCATTTTTTCGGTCGTGTGGTCAATGGTGAAATGCATTTATCTGATGTTGGCCAATTGGTCGAAAAATTTTGGTCCGAAATACCCAACCATTTTCCATTTGTTGTATTGGATTCATTCGTGGTGATGCCCAATCATGTGCACGGAATCGTCGTGATTGATAAAAATGATTATGGGGATGGCGGTATACAAAACAATGGGGTTTCGCAGGATGATGGGGATATGGGGGATGATGGTGAAACGC
>NZ_JADQBH010000206.1:0-1758 GCF_016278715.1 Marinilabilia sp.
CTGTCTTACTCCTTATATTCGTGTTTTTTTTGGCAAAATATTTTCCAATAATTTAACGCAAAATGGCTACGCCATTTCTTGTTTTGGATCCGCGAATTTCACTAATTGCACGAATTGAAAAGCTGTTTTACAGCTTTTTTTAAAACGGCATAGCCGTTTTAAGTCGCACAAAAGTGCGACAATAATTCGCTAAATTCGTGAAATTCGTGGACAAAAAAATAATTGAGTAGCAATTAGCGTATCCGGCTAATTTTGATTGGGTTTAATTATATAACCTGTTTGGTTCTGGCTCGTCCAAGTTAGGTATTAGCTCGTAGTTCCTGCCAAAATAAAATGAACCCTTAATTATCAGGCATTTCAGATGTTTAGAATATGAAAATAGCACCCTGCTTTAGCGGGGTGATTATTGCACGTTACAAAGGTTTCTAACAGCCTGCTTTAGCGGGCTTCCCCCTATTTAAAAGCCAAGTATTATCCCAAAAGCCGGCTGCAATTCTCATTTGCAGGGTCATTCTGTCGCCCGGCTAAAGCACGGGTGCTAATCTCATGTCACTTCGTAGGGATGGATTTGTAATCCAGTATCAATATATTGAGCGTCTTATAGAGGAATTTTATTTTGGAATGCTCGTTGGTAGCGGATTTAAAATCCTCATAAAAAAACCATGTGAATTACCGCTCGGCTAGGCCGCTTTAATTGCAAAGAAATCCTCACGGACGGCGGGGCTCGTATCCGTCAGCTAACAGCCGTCAGCTAACAGCCATGAGCTAACAGCTAAGAGCCAACCCGTAATTATCTGATCTTTTTCCCGAAAATTCCAATTGGTTTTGTATTTTTGAAGTTTGAGCCTGCTCCGAAAAGAGGTATTTTTGTCAAGTTCGAGGCGCAGGAAATTTTTGAACCGGAGTTAACTTTTTGTTAATGAAGATTTAAAAATTTCCAGTAACGAAGAAATTGGCAACAAAGAACCTTCTCGAAGTGCGCTCAAGTTTATTTCCTTTACTTCATACAAATGCAAAGAGGCAAACCATCTTGTGCTTTGCCCTAAAAATAAAGAAGAATGGAACATACACTCCATGGCGAAAATGGATACGCCAAGATTGAATCTTATGACGATAAAACAACCGATGCACTAAGCCACCACTATCAGGAGGTATTGAAATTGCTGGGAGAAGATGAGACCCGCGAAGGATTGGAAAAGACTCCCTTGAGAGTGGCCAAAGCGATGCAGTTTCTCACTCAGGGATACAATATGAATCCGGAAGATATCATTAAATCAGCTATGTTTCGCGAAGATTACCAACAGATGGTGGTAGTCAAGGACATCGAGTTGTACAGTATGTGCGAACACCACATGCTTCCTTTTTTCGGCAAAGCTCATGTAGCCTATATTCCCCGTCATCATATCACCGGATTGAGCAAAATCGCGCGCGTGGTAGAATCTTTTGCGCGCAGGCTGCAGGTTCAGGAAAGACTAACCACCCAAATCAAAGAGTGTATTCACAAAACGCTGAATCCGCTGGGCGTGGCTGTTGTAATTGAGGCCCAGCACATGTGTATGCAGATGCGCGGAGTGCAGAAGCAACATTCGGTAACCACCACTTCTGATTTCACCGGTGCATTCCTGAAAAATCAGGCTACCCGGGAGGAGTTTTTTAATATTATTGGCTCTTCACTGCACTAACTGAAAGGCTCGTAGCTGTTAGCTGTTGGCTCTTGGCTCGTAGCTCTTGGTTGTTGGCTGTTGGCTCGTAGCTGTT
>NZ_JADQBH010000206.1:1768-13008 GCF_016278715.1 Marinilabilia sp.
GCTGTTGGCTCTTGGCTCGTAGCTCTTGGTTGTTGGCTGTTGGCTCGTAGCTGTTAGCTGTTGGCTCTTGGCTCGTAGCTCTTGGTTGTTGGCTGTTGGCTCGTAGCTGTTGGCTCTTGGCTCGTAGCTGTTGGCTCTTGGCTCGTAGCTCTTGGTTGTTGGCTGTTGGGTTGCATCGGCCAGGGAGGTGAAGTTCGACTGGGGTAAATACCGTTACACTTCAGGAGGATATAAACAAAACCTTGTCTTTTTGGAAGAGCAATTTATCTCTGTTCCTCCAAAAAGTCAGCGCTAATTACGAAATTAGCATAAGAGACCGAAAATGCAGTAAAAAATCCAAGTCCCCCATTACTGATATTGCCGGTTACATTGGCAGGAGGCCCACTGAACAAAGGATATTGTCCGCGGCCTTCACGCTGTACCCCTTCCACGAAATTGAAATATGTTTCGGTAATGCCACACATCTGAAGAGTCACCACATCGCCCTCTTTCAATGGTTCTGTTCCTTCCCCGGCATTGATAGATTGAACCCATACCCCTTCGGCTTTGCCATTATCAAAAAAACGGTCACTCACCACGTTAAATTCCGAGATACTCTCCGATATTAAAGTGCCATTTACCAACATACGAAACAGATAAAAATCTTCAGTCGCGGGAGGATCATCGGCATAAAGCAATATCTTCCATACCTTCCATGTATCATCATACATCATATCAATAGAATCAGGCGCTGTAACCCCAGGCATAACCGACACCGCCCCATAGGTTTCCGTTTGTCCGTCTTCGTTAATGTCCACCGCTGAAATAGTCAGCTCATAACGGTTTCCCGGATTTCCGCTAAAACCATTCTGCGTCAGATAATACCCTGGCATCTCATTTGCTTCTCTCAGTTGTTCAACGTTGTATCCATCCGACAGCAACACCGTGGCCCCGGTTACGGGCGGAGAAATGGTATCGGTCATAAATGGGACCGACTTTGAGAGCCGAAGATATTGCATCTGTCTCTCATTTGTAATGACACCATCCACCACTAGTCTTTGGCTGGCAGTTTCCAACTCCAAATCAATGTATTCTGTACATCCCAATGGAAGTATGACAACCAAAACCCAAAAAATGTAGTATAGTATTTTTTTCAACTTAATCATAACCATATATCGTTAGATTTTAAGTGGCTTGGCAAATCACGTAATCTATATCTTCTAACCTTAAATTAACCTGTCGACCATCAAAAACCAATCCTTTCACGCCACCGCGATTTTCCGTTCAGACATTTTTAACGATCTTTTGAAAACATATTTCTTCCTAAAACTTAAACGAATAAGAGATGGATGGCACCACTGAAAAAAGATAAGTTTTTTCTGCTCTGATGCGATATCTCGACTCTTCATCGTTGACAAAATTGATGGCCCAGGTATTTTTTCTGCCGTAAACATTGTACAAAGAGAAAATCCACTCTCCTCCTTTTCCCCGTCCCTTTTTACTGTGAAGAATGCATGAAAAATCCATTCGGTGATAATCGGGCATTCTTTCGCCGTTACGTTCTGAATACAATGGTACAATTTCTCCCCCCACTTCGTATCTCCCAACCGGCATGGTAACGGGCGAACCGGTGTAATACACCCAATTACCTGAAAATGACACACGCGGGGTGAGCCGATAATCAGCAAAAACGGAAATATCGTGCGTATGGTCGTAAGGCGATAGAAAAGGTCTGCCTTCGTTAATTCCGGGGGCAACACGTTCCGATTTCAAAAAAGTATAACCTATCCACCCAGAAAAACGGGTGGTATTCCATTTTGTCATCAGTTCAAACCCTCTTGCCCAGGCATTTCCGGCTCTCACCTCCCCCTCAATGGATTCGTTGAGCAGCAGGTCAGGATGGTCTTTGAAGTCAATGGTATTTTGCATCCATTTATTAAAAACCTCCAAACTATGCTCAAAAATCCCGTTTCTGGATTTCCGGAAAAAGCCAAGCGAAACCTGATCGGAAGTCTGAGGCTCCACATTAGGCGATGCCGGAAACCATACATCCAGGGGGGTGGAAGAGGTAGAATTACTAGCCAGCTGTATGTATTGCCGCGTTTTGCTGTAACTGAGTTTTGCCGTCAACCTCGGGGACAAAAACACGGAAATCCCGGCACGTGGCTCCAGTCCTTGATAAAAATTATAAATGTCTCCTGAAATATAATGTACCGTATCTGTCACCTCATAATTGTCATCAAACTGAAAACTCTTTCCAGGTCCCACATTTTGAAAAAGAGAATACCTGAGCCCCACTCTGATATTCAACCAGGGTGCAACTACACTGCTGTGACTCACATACAAGCCATGCTCCAGGGAGTTGTTGCGGGGCAATTCAATTTCCTTCAGAAGGGAGTTTTCGTCAGGTCCTTTAACCACGCCGGGATCAATCTGATGAAAAATTGTTCTGGCACCAAATCGCAAAGTGTTTTCCGGAGAAGCAAACCAGGAAAAATCAGCCCCGAACATATAATCATTAAATTCTGATACCCATTCCATGTCATCGATTTCACTCTCTGAAGTTCCCAGAAAATAGTCGTAGCGACTCCTAACCAGACTAAAATTGGCAAACAACGACGGCGAAAGAATACGGTTCCAACGGAAAGAGAAAGTGCGGTTCCCAAAATCAAGCCTTGCCAACTCGTCTTCGAACACATCGCGTCCCAGATAGGCACTCAGAAAAAACCGGTTTTTATCTCCTGCAATCCAGTTAACCTTCAAGTTGGTATCATAGAAATAAAGCTGATTGTCGTGTAACTCTTCATCTTTGGCCAGGGGCAGAAACAGATCTGCATAAGTGCGTCGTCCGGTAATCAGAAAAGAAACTTTGTCTTTTATCAGTGGTCCTTCCAGATTAAGGCGGCTTGAAATTAATCCGATGCCTGCAGAACCCTCAAACTTCTTCATATTTCCATCGCGTGTATGAACATCGAGTACCGATGACAACCGACCACCCTCGGATGCAGGAAAATCACCTTTGTACAACTCAATATACTTGATGGCATCATTGTTAAAGACAGAAAAAAATCCCAGCAGATGGCCAGCATTATAGACAATAGCTTCATCCATAAGCAATAAATTCTGATCGGGGTTTCCGCCTCTGACGGTAAAATTAGAAGAGCCTTCGCTGGTTGGCGACACGCCGGGCAGCATCTGAATAGCTTTCATAGGGTCAGTTTCGCCCATCAGTACCGGCATACGCCCCATTGACGCAGGTTCCATCCGTTCCAGACCCAACAAAGGAAAACGATCCGATGCTGCACTCTCCTCTCCTTTAACCACAACCTCCTCAAGATGCTCAGATTGCGGAGTCATCTCCACAGTTATTTGTCGGTCGGTTGAAAAAGTTATCTCTTCTACTTCATACCCTAAAAAACCAAATTGCAGGATATTTGCATCTGGTGGAAGTTCAAGAGAAAAAAAGCCATAAACATTCGTCACTGTACCATTGCGGGTTCCTTTTACAACAACCGTAGCCCCCACCAGCATTTCACCATTGGTGGCATCCTTTACATACCCGCTGACAGTTACTCCTTTTTCTTCATCAACCGCGCCTGCTCCTAAACTAAACAGCACAAAAAGAGAGAAAAAAACCAACAGAAAATTTTTCATCAACTTTGTCATTAATAACCGCGAATCATCAAATGTTGAAGGTAATCATTTTAGGACTGAGAATGCAAGCAAAACAGGTCAGAACCCAATTCTGGCACCCAAATTGCTGGTGTTTCTATAGTAAAAATTCCTGCATGAAAGCCTAAGCCCATACGCAAACATGTTGCGAAACACCCACTCAACATTCGGGAACCTGAGAGCAATCAAACATCAACAATCAGGCCTGTTATTTTGTTAAAGCTAATGGGGTTTGGGATTAAAATCAACTTTAGCGTCAAGCCCTATGTCGCTGGTTTCTTAAAAGCATCACCAACACCAAGTCAACCCCGAATCAAGAATTTTCAAAGTCTCGGTTAAAAAAAATACCTTTTTAAACCATACTCACTAATAGATACAAAATCTTTAAAAAACAGAATTATGAAAAAGAAGATCTTTCTATTAAGCATGATGCTCATCGGAACTGCATTTATGTTTTCCACCGTTGCCCAAGGCAGATTTGCTCTGGGTATAAAAGCCGGTTACAACTCATCGAAGTTCAGAACCGACAATGCCGGGACCATCATATCCGGAGAGCAGGAATACACCTTCTCGGACGCCAAGGATGAAGCCAAGGGCGGCCTGATGCTGGGGGCTTTTGCCCGGATAAAACTGATCAACAACCTCTCCTTTCAGCCTGAAATATTGTACGTGAAGAAAGGTGGCGAAACCAATTTCAGCGGAGAGTTCAACAACACCGTCAATACAGAATACCACACCTGGGACATTCCCTTGCTGGCTCACCTGAAACTTATTGACCTGAAAGTCTTCAACATTTACGGCGTAGGTGGCCCCATGGCTTCTTTTGTGGCAAGCGAAGAGAACAAATGGGGAGACATCAACAACTATGATTCTGCTTCTGAGAATATGAAGAATGCCCAGTGGAGTTTCCAGGCCGGCGGTGGTCTGGAAATTGGAAAAGTAAATCTGGATGTTCGCTATTCATGGGGGCTGGGGGATTCATCCACCGAACTGAAAAGAGTTAACAACAACCTGACATTCTCTGTAGCGTATAAGATTTTTGATTTGTAAACGCAATTTCAGCTACGAGCTAAGAGCCATGAGCTACGAGCTAAGAGCCATCCCCCCTACGGATTTTAGCGAATTGGACCGGGGCCATTTGCGGAACAATCGGAAATGGCCGCGGTTAATACCATTCCAAAATTTTTATTCACTAAAAACCACTACCCCCTCATTATTTTTTCCATCAATCATTGTGGAAAACGGTTTAGCACATTTCACGTGCCTGACATATTCAGTTTCCTCTTCTGCCTCATGGTTATTCAACAAGTCCAGGTTAATACTGCCTTCACCGATATGTGGATTAATAGTTAGGTATCCAACCCTTAATGAAGTCAGATTCTGAAAAAAATGGGTTCCCTGACTCGGTTCAACATGATAATTTTCCAATCCCATTTCCACAATGGTTCTGGCTCCGGCAATCTGCCCCCACCGGACAGGCACACCAAGCCAGGGATCCTGGGATCCCCACCGGCCCGGGCCGATCAGTAAATAAGGGCGCCCTTCCTTCTGAAGTTTGTCATTGATTTTTTCAATATGCCGGGCAATATCAGGGTTCAGAGACGGTTTAAACGTTTCGGGCTTAACATACACAATATCCTGAACGTCGCTAACCACTCCATTTCCCAGTGCCGATTTGGAGTAAATAAGACAGTCCTCCGGTTCAAAATCAGATAAATCGGGACCCGAAGGATCTTTGGTGTCCACAATGGGGCGAACCTGAAGAAGATAAAACACCGGCTTCCCGTCAGGTGTTTGAAGATCAACCGCAAACTCAATCTCCACGGGCTGTTTCATTTCATCCTGACCGAGGTGTAGAACCATATTCACAATATCAGCCAACGGGAAAGCATCGTATTTCAAAATATTAGCAAACGTAATAAATCTCGGCCCGTCAGCCATCAGTCCATCCTTTATCATGTGATTTTGCATATCAAAGACCGAGGCAAGCCATTTAAGCGAGCCATCTTTTTCTGCATCACCTACATTGACCTTCAAAATATTGATGCCATCGTTAACAGAAGGTTCAAAACTGGTTGCATCCAGATTCAGGGCAAAAAAGCTCTTTTGTGTTTCGCGTACAACCATCTCGGGGGATGAAAGCTGCAAAACTTTGGCAGGATATCTGGGAGAAAACCTTAGGGAAGCTCCCCCTTCCACTATCTGACGCCCCAAACCTAAAGCAACATTTACTACCCCGTCTTCAGCTTTTTCGGGGGGAATGGGATAAAAGTTTACCGAGCGCGCAACACCCGAAAAGGTTGGATAAAACCTGTTTTCATGAGGCTGTCCAACCACCTCCTGAAGAACAATCCCCATACGCTCTTCATCAATCAGATTCATGGTTCCCTCCATGTAAGATTTACTCGACTTGTAGTAAACCGAAGCATATACACACTTTATGGCATCAAGAATCTGAACCACCATCTGGTCGTCGGTGGATGGGGCAATCATATAGGTAGTATAAATTCCGGCAAAGGGCTGATAGTGACTATCCTCCAAAACACTTGAAGAACGAATGGCAACCGGACGTTTCACCACCTGAACAAACCGCAGAAGATCTTCATACAAATGAGCAGGAAGATTTCCTTCGGTAAAACGTTTGAGGATTTCCTCGTCCGACCTATCGGAAAGTCCAACAGAGTATAAGTCGTTCTCCTCCATGAAGCTCTCAAATACATCGATCCCCAATACAATGGTTCGGGGAATCATAATATTTACTTCCGGATGTTGATTCAACTCTGAATGCCGTTGGATAATGGCATTCAAAAAAGCGAGTCCACGGGCTTTGCCGCCGACCGACCCCTTCCCTATACGCGAAAAAGTCATATATTCATCATACCTCTTTCGGTCGAATGAGGCAATAATACCCTTACTTTTACTTTTCCGGAATTCGGAGATCAAACGAACCAGTCGTTCCTTATGGGCTTTCATATTTACATCGTCATCTACCTTCAAATCACGAACAACATCTGCAATAGGAAATAATGCACGGGCAGTAAGCCACTTGGAAACATGGTCGCGTTTAAAATGGTAGTGAAGGGACTCATCGGGCAGTTCCATCAGTTTATTTTGCAATTCTCTAAGACTGCCTACCCGTCCAATTTCAGCACCTGTTTTTGGATCAACAAAAACAAAATCACCAAACGCCAGATAAGTATTCAAAAAATCTTTAAGCTCCTGCAAAAGAAACTTGGAATGCTTATGTATAAATCCAACCTTTAATTCCTTGGCAACCTCAGCAATTTTTGCATCTGATGACTGCAGCATAAAAGGCATATAAGGATTCCCTTTTTTGACCTTTTGTGCCAGTTTAATTCCGGCTCCTACTTCTTTCTCACCGTCATGATTAAAGGAAACATCTGAGATGACTCCCAACAGATTGGAATGATATTTATCGTAAAAGGCCTCTGCTTCTTCGTAAGTTCGTGCGAGCAGAATCTTGGGACGTCCACGCATACGCATCATCATCTGGTGTTCGTTCAGTCCCTCATGCATAAACTTCTTCGATTGCTTAAAAACAATCTTATAGATCAATGGCAGATAACTGGAATAAAACCGGACAGAATCCTCCACTAGGAGAATACTCTGAACCCCAACTTCGCCAATATCGTGTTCCGCATTCATCCCGTCCTCAATAAGTTTGATGATGGCAAGCAACAAATTGGAATCCCCAAGCCAGCAGAAAACATAATCTATGGCACTGGTATCTTCCCGGCTAAGCTGTAAAGAAACCTCACGCGAAAAAGGAGTAAGCACAACAATAGGCACCAATGGAAAAGACTCTTTAATTTTCCTTGACAGGGAGAAAGGATCCATCCCTCCTACACTCAACATGGTAATAACCAAATCGATTTGTTCCTCTTTCAACACAGCAAATGCCTCCTCTGCCGAAGAAACCTGAATGAAATGTGGCGGATACCGTAGGCTCAAAGAAACATATTCATTAAAAAGCTGTTCGTCAATGCGCCCATCTTCTTCGAGCATAAAAGCATCGTAAGAGCTGCAAATCAACAAAACTTTATGAATCCGATTCTGCATCAACTGGTCAAATGCAGTTTCGGAAAAACGACTGTGGGTAATATTTAGTTCCATGAACAGAGAATTAGAGGGAGTATGCGTAAGAAACCCTTAAATTAGTAAAACCCTGACAGATTGCCAATACTGCAAGAGACAAAAAAACGGGATTGACAATGCCAACCCCGTTATATCTAAAATTCAAAATCTGAATTTACATCGGTACTTCACTAACCTGACGGGCCGAGTAACTGATTTTAAGAGCCTGGGCTTTTCTCAGGGCTTGCTTAACTTCAGTGATGATACCCATTGGTGTATCAAAATCGGCTTTAATCGAAACCGTCATTTTAGACCTGTCACTCTCCCGCATCGATTCGCGCTCCTGCACAATATAATTGCGAATATCGTCCACTGTAGCAAACTGATCGTTGAGCTGCACACGCGGCTCAGAACCAAAAGTAGCCTGATATTGTCTTTGAGGAACGCCCACATAAACATAGGTTACCAGTGATTTTTTCTCAAGTTTGCTCAACTCGGTAGCTTCCGGTTGTTTCAACTGAACTTTCAGCGCTACCTCTTTCATGGTTGTTGTTACCATAAAAAAGAACAACAGCATAAAAACGATATCGGGAAGAGAGGCGGTATTGATGGCCTGCTGACCACTACCTTTTTTCTTTCTAAATATTGCCATACTATTTCCCTCCTATGTTTTTAGGTTCAGCTTCGGAAATTTTTTGTGTATAGATATCACCAATAGCATCCTGTTTATCATCCTCAAGTTCGGAATACTTTTTACCAAACTTGGAACGAGCCAATTCGTCACGAAGCTCATTGTACGCAGCAGCCAATTCGTTTTGTACCGAAAGGTACATCTGATACTGGGTTCCGCGGTCGCTCTGCAACGAAATAACTCCTTTAGTCACAGGATAAATGCCAAAATATTCAATTTGCTTTTCCTCCTTTTCAGGCAGTCCCTCATCATCCATCGGGTTTTGAATAAACTCTTTGGCGGCATCGCGAAGTTCTGTCAACTCCATGGGCTCATTTTCAACCAACAATCTGTTTTGAGAATTGATAAGCACCTCAAACACATTTCGGTCTTTAATGGGCGGTGGTGTTTCCTGATCTTCAGGCACCGGGGGAGGAAGCATGCGTGACAAACCGGAATCAGTGTCCATGGTAGTCGTCACAAGGAAGAAAATAAGCAAAAGGAAAGCAATATCGGCCATCGATCCTGCATTCACTTCCTGAACATCTCTTTTTCCCATAAATTTAAAATATTTTTAGTTGACAGGACTTAAAAAAGTCCTGTCTTCAGTCATGTTACTTAAAAATCCGGGACACTTCGGTAAACAGAATTGCAACCAAAGCACCACCAATAAGGATATAAGTAGAATACAAGAATGTATCCCCAAGAATTAACATACTGGGAACATTATCGGATCCCTTATAGCTTACCAATTGCAAAGGAGTTCCATCTCCCAGGCTGTAAGCAACCACAGCAATCACCCCTAAAAGGGCAATTGAAATAAGTGTCCGGATAGCAGCTTGCGGATGCAAAAACAAGTTTGCAATTTCAAAAAGAATAGCAACCGCTGCCCCAATCAACAACAATATCTTTCCCCAGTTCAAAAACGACTCGGTGTACATTGGATAACCGGCATCTTCCACTTCACCTCCGAAGTAGAAAAGTCCTGCAAATACCAATGTTACAGCCAGGAGAAGAAATAGTACATAATTCAAATATCTCGAAAGCTTAGCCATAATGACAATTATTTTTTCATGTTATACTTAACCAGAATGTCCATCAATGAAATTGAGGCATCTTCCATGTTGTTTACAATACCGTCGATTTTAGAAACCAGGTAGTTGTAAAAAATCTGAAGAATAATAGCCACAATCAAACCGGACACTGTGGTAATAAGGGCCACTTTAATACCACTGGCAACGGCCGTAGCAGAAACGTCCCCCATAGCAGCAATGGTGTCGAAAGCATCGATCATACCAATTACTGTACCCATGAAACCAAGCATAGGAGCGATAGCGATGAACAAAGAAACCCAGGTAAGTCCTTTTTCCAAAAGTCCCATCTGAACAGAACCATAAGAAACAACAGACTTCTCTACCACTTCAATACCTTCATCGAAACGATCCAGCCCCTGATAGAAGATAGAAGCAACAGGTCCGCGAGTATTTCGACAAACCTCTTTAGCAGCCTCTACACCACCTTCATTAAGCGCATCCTCAATTTTCTGAAGAAGTTTCTTGGTATTGGTAGTTGAAAGGTTCAAATAAATGATTCTTTCAATTACAATAGCCAAACCAAAAACAAGTGCCAGAAGTACAAAACTCATAAATACAGCACCACCTTCAATAAATTTAGCTTTAATCTGTTTGTGAATTCCCTGGGGCTCTTCACTTCCTGCCGGTTCTGCAGCAACTGTTTCCTCTACTGCAACTTCCTCTTCTGCAACCTGTTCAGTTGTAGTTTCTTCAGCTACCGACTGCTCTTCTTCCTGAGCATAAATGGATGATGCACCCATGCTAAGCATCCCAAAAACTGCCAAAAACGCAAATAGCTTTTTCATAATCTGTAAAAAATTTTGATTTGTATTGGTTTGTTAATACTCAAATATAATTCATTCTCTCTATCTGAAAATGGAGAACAAATTTAGAATCAATTAATAGAATCTCAAAATTAAATTTGTATTCCCCGTTTTTCAGGGTTGCAAATTACAAAAAAAATGTCAATTACAAGTTTAGTAACCAAAATCATCCCAAAAAACTTCTAATCTAAACCGGAACAAAATAATCGCTAAGTGTCAAAGCCACACAAGCAAGCGGTCACTCAGGACACAACCGGCTTTATCTCACCTTTTAAAGATTTATTTAGTTTTTTCTTAATCTCATCCATTGAAACACTGTTCCCCAATAAAAACATCAGTTTGGCAAGGGCTGCTTCTGTGGTGATATCGTGCCCACTGACCACCCCTATATTGAGCAGATGTCTGCCTGTTTCGTAACGCCACATTTCCACATTTCCGGCCAGACACTGCGTTACATTTATTATAATGACCCCTCGTTCAATGGCATCTCTCAAAGCTTTCATAAACCATTCGCTGGTGGGGGCGTTCCCCGAACCATAGGTTTCCAGAACTACTCCCCTCAGGCCCGGAGCTTCCAATACCGAGCGTACCACATTCTCGTTGATACCGGGAAATATTTTCAAAAGAGACACATTATTATCCATCCGCCTTGACACAGAAAAGGTTCCATTTAAGGTGGTATAGCGAATATACGGATAATTATATTTGATATGCAACCCCACCTCAGCTAAAGGTGGATAATTATCGGAACGAAATGCACGAAAATGCTCGGCATTATATTTGGTCGTCCGGTTGCCTCGAAACAGTTTATCTTGAAAATAGATACAAACTTCAGGCACCAGAGCCTGGTCATTTTTATAGGTTGATGCTATCTCCAGTGCTGTCAGTAGGTTTTCTTTTCCATCGGTGCGGATGGCTCCCAGTGGC
>NZ_JADQBH010000094.1 GCF_016278715.1 Marinilabilia sp.
TACCGCACCCAATACCACCCGCCCCGGATCCACGCCCATGGCGGATCCCCCAACGGTCAAAACCAATACCGCCGCCGCATCCCAAAAATGGAAATCCGGGATTTTGGGGGTGATTTTGAATCAATTCAAACGAATTTGTACCATTAACGCCCGTAAAATAAATCCCGATTTTGGTTGGCAATCCCGTTTTCACGATCATGTCATACGCGACAATGCCTCTTTCGACAGAATACGTAATTACATCCTGACCAATCCCGAAAATTGGGCAAACGATAAATTTTCCGATTCATGAACGCACAACCCGAACAAATACTCGAAAACAACCTCGTTAAACAACTGGTAGAACTGGGCTACCAAAAGGTCATCATTAAAGATGAGGCCGACCTTCTGCTCAACTTCAAAAAACAGTTGGAGATTCACAATAAAACCACCCTTAGCGATAATGATTTCAAACAAATCATCAATTACATTAACAAGGGCAATGTGTTTGAGCGGGCCAAGATATTGCGTGACCGTGTGCCTTTCACAGACGACCAGGGCGACAACAAAACGGTGGAGCTGATTAACCAGATACACTGGTGTCAGAATGAATTTCAGGTTACACAGCAGGTTACCATGGAAGGGAGATATAAAAACCGGTACGATGTGACCATTCTTATCAATGGCCTGCCACTGGTTCAGATTGAATTGAAGCGCCGGGGACTGGAACTAAAAGAGGCCTTCAACCAAACCAACCGTTACGAGCGTCATTCTTATGGGGCGGGGCAGGGACTGTTTCAGTTTATCCAGATATTTATCATCAGTAACGGTGTCAATACTAAATACTACGCCAACGGGCCCCTCAAAGCCCGGTCATTTAAGCAAACGTTTTTCTGGAGTAATGTTAATAATCAGATTGTTACACAACTCTCTACTTTTGCTGATGCTTTCCTTGAGCCCTGCCATATCTCCAAGATGATTACTAAGTATGTGGTTCTCAACGAATCGCAAAAGATATTGATGGTGCTCCGACCTTATCAGTATTATGCCACTGAGGCCATTATCGAAAGGGTAAAAACCACCCGAAAGTTCGGCTATATATGGCACACTACGGGATCGGGTAAAACACTGACATCTTTCAAAACGGCTCAGATTCTTACTGCATTTCCCAAAGTGCATAAGGTGGTGTTTGTGGTGGATCGCAAAGACCTGGATTATCAAACCATCAAGGAGTTCAATAGTTTTTGTGAGGACAGCATTGACGGCACCAACAACACCAATGCTTTGGTAAAGCAGTTTGCCGGCAGTAACAAATTAATTGTTACCACCATTCAGAAACTAAATACTGCCGTCAGCAAAAACCGGTTTCTTGAAAAGATGGAACCGCTGCGTGATGAACGGATCGTTTTTATTTTCGATGAGTGTCACCGCAGTCAGTTCGGTAAAACGCACGAAACCATCAAAAACTTCTTCCGGCACGGCCAGATGTTTGGTTTTACCGGAACTCCCATCTTTGAGAAAAATGCGGGTGCCAACGAGTACGGAAAGCGTACCACAGGCATGTTGTTTGGCGACTGTCTCCATAAATATGTGATTACCGATGCCATCCGTGACAACAATGTATTGAAGTTTTCCATCGAATACATTCGAACTTTTAAAAAGAAAGACCACATTCTGGATATTGAGGTGGAGGCCATTGATGAAGCTGAAGTAATGGCAGCGCCTCAGCGGCTAAATAATGTTGCCGACTACATCATTGAAAACCATAATCGCAAAACACATGGCAGGGAGTTTACTTCCATACTTTGCGTCTCCGGGGTACCCACGCTCATCGATTATTACAGAATCTTTAAACAGAAAAAGGAAGAAGGACAGCACAATCTGCGCATTGCCACCATTTTCTCTTATCAAGCCAATGAGGATGATAAAGATGCCGTGGGCTTTGTAGAGGATGAAGAGTTTCTTACTGCTGCCGAACCCCGCATTGAGTACGATACCAAACACTCACGCGATGCACTGGAAGATTTTATTGGTGACTATAATAAGGAGTACCAGACCAATTTTACCACTCGCGACAGTGAATCGTTTTACCGCTATTACAAAGATATCTCCCGAAAGGTGAAAAACCGCCAGGTGGATGTGCTGCTGGTCGTAAATATGTTCCTTACCGGTTTCGACTCTAAAACGCTCAGCACCCTTTATGTTGATAAAAACCTGAAATACCACGGCCTCATTCAGGCCTTTTCAAGAACTAACCGCATTCTCAACGAACTGAAATCACAGGGCAATATTGTTTGTTTCCGGAATCTTAAAGAGGCCACCGATGAGGCCATTGCTCTCTTTTCTGATAAGGATGCAAAGGACGAAATCATCATGAAACCCTATGATGATTATGTGGCCCAATTCAACGAAGCCTTTCTAACGTTGCTGAACATTACGCCCACGGTAGATAGTGTAAATGATCTGCCCGATGAAGACAAAGAGCTGGAGTTCATCAAAGCCTTCCGCGAATTGATGCGCCTGAAGAATGTCCTCAATACTTTTACTGAGTTTACTTTTGAGGACATAGCCATGGGTGAGCAGTCCTTCGAGGACTACAAAAGCAAGTACCTGGATTTATACGACAAAGCCCGCAATCAAAACCAAAAGGAGAAAGTCTCAATTCTCAATGACATCGATTTTGAACTGGAACTCATTCACCGTGATGAAATAAATGTGGTCTACATTCTGAAATTACTGGGGAGCCTGAAAAATGCTAATCCGGAGGAACGCGAAAAACAAAAGAAGAGTATTCTTGATACCGTTGCCGGAGATACCCAACTCCGCAGTAAGCGCGAATTGATAGAAAAATTCATTCAGGAAAATCTGCCCCACATTGAAGAGACTGACGATATCCCAGACGCTTTTTATGCATTCTGGAACCAAGAACGCCAGCAGGCCATCGAGCAAATGGCCAGGGACGAGAACCTGGACTCCGACATGATTCAGGAAATCATAGGTGAATACCTTTTTACTGAGAAGAAGCCTTTGCGCGACGATATTATTGCCGCTATGCACGAACGGCCCAAATTAAAGGAGCGTGGCACTACTGCCGAGAGAATTACCAAACGTATTATGCGATTTGTGGAAACGTTTATTAATGGGGTGGTGGAGGAGTGAAAAAGTCCGGATGTTTCACTATTCGTTAGATTTTGATAACTGTGATTGAGTCATCATATTACCGCTTATGAAACAAGGCATAATTAAGAAGGAGTGACTATTTTATAAATTCTTGTTTGAATTTCGCGATTTGTTTTGGTCTTATTCATTTTTTGCTATTTTTGTTCTTGGGTTAGGGTTAAGGTTAAAACGGGTTTGTCAGAATGCTGGCAGCCCGTTTTTTATTTCCGGTCTCTGCGTTTTTTAACTTATTTCCCTGGCTTGCACTTCTTATTCAATATTTTTTCTTTTCCTAAATTCAAATTTTATTGACGTTTCTTTTTTGGTACTGTAACTTCCTACTTGGTTAAATTCAGCGATCCTCTTCTATCTTTTTGGTAGAGCTGAATGGAGCCGTGCTTTCTATGATATAATTACAGTAATAATACTTTTCCTTTTATTGTAAATAGAGTTGATTACGAAATACAATTGGACTCTTTAGTCGGTATGTGCGTTGTAGATACTCAATTTATTAATCATTAAAGGAGAGATAAAAATGAAAAAGAGATTATGGTTGGTCGGGATTCTGGCAATTTTATTCAATTATGGATATAGTCAGGATAATAGAGTGTTTCTCAACGATACCCAGACAATTTGGGTTGATTCAGAGTTTGTCAGTGATAAATTTCTCATTGAAAGTTACATTCCTTCAAATCTTTCAACCCCTATTGACTCTTTGCCTGTAATATTTGTTCTGGATGCTGATATGTGTTTTGCAATGACCTATGATATAGTGAGATGGTTGAGATGGGGTAATGAAATTCCAGAAGTTGCAATTATTGGAATTGCCTATGGTAAAACCCAAGCCGATTGGTGGCAAAAACGTTCGAGGGATTACACGACTTGTCAAGATGAGACTGAGATTTGGGGGAAATGGGAATTAGCAGGAGGAGGAGAGGATTTTATTAGTTTTATTGAGTATGAACTAATTCCCTTCTTAAATAAACAGTACCATTTGACAAGCTCAAATCGTACAATTGTAGGAATATCTTTAGGTGGTTTGATTTGTAACGACATATTGTTTTCGAAACCAAGCTTATTTGATAATTATATTATTTCGGGTCCAGCTTTACTTTGGAATGATAAACAGGTTTTTAAGCGGGAAGAAAAATATTCTTTGAATCATAGTAAGGTTGATGCGATTGTATATACATCTGTTGGAAGTCTTGACCATGAGACAATAATAAATCCGTGGAACGAATTTAATGATCTAGTTGAGAGCAGAAATTATGAAAATCTTAAATTTGAGCATGAAGTGATTGAAAATGAGACTCACTTATCGGTGTTCCCGCAGGCACTAACAAAAGGCCTGAAATTTGTCTTGAATCAATGAATCATAAGGATAAATCTACTAAAAAAGCGCAGATCCCCATTTAGAACTGGTAATCTGCGCTTTTTTTTGACCAAATTAAATCATCAATACATATCCGCGATTTTCTGGGTATTTATCCAATTCCTAATATTTTGTTGATTTTTTCAATAACAATTGGCATTCGTTCTTCAAGCATAATCGGATGGACATGCGACATGATAACTTCTTCAAGGAGTTGTTTTTCTTCGATAGTTTGCAGTTGTTCAATTAAGTAGTTTTTTATTCTTTTATCTGTATTTTGAATCTCTTCAACTATTTTGCTGTTGTTATCAATTACGTAGATGATATCTTCCATATCGTGACTGGTTCTGTAATCTTTGCCTCTATCGTTGAATGCTTCAAATTTAGTGGCCAGGTAACAAGGTGTAGGAAGAATTTGGATTACCTGATCATGTACTTTCTCTATTCTAAGATTATCGAATCCAATTTTATACCATCTGTTGGCTGGTCCCAGTGGGCTATCTTCAGCAGGCATAATATCTATTGGAATATCTTTATAGCGGTAACTACAAATGGCATGTCCAAATGGGTCAGGGTGTATACCTAAACTGGCCAATTTATCTTGAATATCAGCCCAATTACTCAGGTTGATGATATTCAAAGTCATATCAATATCCTGTGTAGGTCTTATTTCATCAGCTGCCGGATCGTCGGCATATAGACTAACTACTGCACCGCCTACAAACACTACGTGGTCTTTGAAATCTTTTAAAATCCTGGCAACTTCTGCTACAACTCCAATATTAATTGTCCTGTTCTTCAAGTTTTAATCTTTTTCTTAGGTGTTTAATTGCTAATTCTTTTTCTCTTGCTCTGCCAACACGCAGGGCATCTGCCAATGCTAATAGCTCATGGAACGAAGAGTCTTTTAATGCAGCTTCCGGAACAGATGGGTATAAAGGCGTAATCCCATGTCCTCTGATTTTCCCTTTTGCATAAGGCCAAACGTAATCTTCTGAGCTTGATATTTCCTCCTTTAATGGTGAAGCAGAATGCGAAGTCGGTATCCCTCTCACTACAGCTCCAGGCTTTTGGGGAAATACATAACGGAAGCCATATTGTAAGAACTCCATTAATGCCATTTTCATAACAACTTTTCCATTGGGAGCTAACAATCCGGTATTTTTTGATCTGGCCACAGATTCGCTTATTTCAGATTGACTCATTCCTAATGCTTCAGCTATTGGCTTTTGATTCCAGGTTTTATCTTCCAAACTGATTATTTTCAGTAGCAAGACAATATCCTGTGGTTTCATGGCGGTTTGTTGTTTTTTCATATTCTTAATATTGGATATCGCGATATGCAATATTAAAACATTAATCTCATTAAAACAATCATTTGTGGCAAAATATCACATATCGCGATAAGCGATAATTCTTAAGGGAGCGCTTATTGGAATGCTATATTAAAAAGCGCAGCCATACAGCTACGCTTTTATTCATAATTGCAACTTAATACATATTAGCAATTTTCTGCATATTCTTCCTAATCAGATTTATTCCGAAGATTCCGGAATTTGGTTGATTAGCATTCTAACATGCTTAAAAACAGATGTTTTTTCAGAATTACACATTCCAATGTTTTGGGTTTTTAGTAGATTCGAAGATTGTTATTTAAAAATGAAAGGGAAGTAAATGTTTTTGGAGTTTTTCGCATAACGACAATTGTGGCCATGGAGAGGTTATGGGCAGACAAAAAAAGCAACCGTGGAAAGTAATTAAGGAAAATTATACGGATAGAAAACCAATATTAATCGGACAGGACAGACGATAGTTGACACGACATATAATGTATACTCCGATGCACGAGGCGTGGATTCGGATAGCACTAGTCCGACTCTATGTAGATATCATAAATTTTTGTGGAGTAAACCTTTACCAAATGGAAAGACATCTGAGTTGACAGATAACAAAAACGGAGTTTATTTATATCATAACTCAGAACTTGGAGAATACTTTTTGGGAAGTGATGCTATAACACACTCATACAAAATTATAAACGGAAAAATTGGCTGACAGAACAAATACAAAACGAAGTAAACGAGATCTTTAACACAGGTTCAACTATTGGTGCATACACTTTATTTCCGAACAACCGAGTTGACGGAAAATATACGATAAATCAGGCACGTGGAGTAAATAGTTTAATTGACGACAGATTTGACTTGACACTGGAATGTATCCGATTGTTCTATTTAGGTCAGGAAAGTCCACTTTACGCCACGTTTTTGAGATATAAAAACTTCTTCGGCTTATTTGAAAGTTTTACAGGCTATATTAAGTTCTTTTTACTAGATGACCTTGTTGATGAAAACCAAAAAATTAAGTTTTACTTGCCAACGCTTCGTTCGAACCCCTCACTCTCAGGCATAAAAAAACCACCCTTTAAAAAGGATGGTTATTTTCAGCGGAGAGAGAGGGATTAGTTCGCTCCCACAAGGCTACAATCACAGTCCTGCTCATGATTGCAAAGCAATTCGAACCCCGGCCAGCGCTTCGTTCGAACCCCTCACTCTCAGGCAAAAAAAAACCACCCTAAAAAAGGATGGTTTCTTTTTGCGGAGAGAGAGGGATTCGAACCCCCGGTACCTCGCGGTACAACGGTTTTCAAGACCGCCGCATTCGACCACTCTGCCATCTCTCCAGTCAATTATTGTTGTTGCTTTTCAAGGAATGTGAAACCGTGTGTTTCTCTGTCAAAGCGGTTGCAAAATTAGGTGTTTTATTGAAATCACAAAACCTTTTGGGTAAAAAAATCAGACTATTTTTTTGGTTTTGTTTAATCTTGTTGGGTCTCAGAATTTTGAGGTTTGTCGTTTCTATCAAATATTTGATCTAACTCACGGGCCATGGTCACTCCCTGCTTAATGCGGTCGGCCATTCCGATGCCGTCTCTGAGGTTTCCCCCCAGCAGAAGTCCCGGGAAATGTTTTTGTATTTCTTCAACAGCTTCTAATCGTTTACCGGTTGAAATTCCGTATTGGGGTATGGCGTGTGTGTGGCGGAAAATGTGAAAGAGGTCGGGTTCTTCATCCGGCACCATCATCATTTTCTGAAGTTCGCGGAAGACCAGTTTTTTTATCTCTTCATCCTTGAGATTTACCATTTCCGGGTTACGCACTCCGCCCAGGAAAACGGAAAGCAAGGCTCCACCTTTGGGGGCGCGGTTTTTTAGGAAGGCAGACAAAAACAGAACGCCCAGAATATCCCGGTGTTCGCGGGAAGGTACGAGACCTCCGAAAGCTTTAAGGGGGATTCCCCGCCAATCTTTGTAGCCGATTGCCACCTGAACCACCTTGGCATAAATCAGATTGGTGATTTTTTGCTTTTCGTCTTCGCGCAGGAATGGGAGAATGCCGGGCACCTCGTGCGCTCCCGTGGTCGTTATCAGGGCGTCACTATCAATCATTTTAGTTTCGTTGTGGTGATCAAACTTTGCTGTGAAGTTATTATTGGCCGGACAAACGTTAATGTTGTGACAGCCCAGCAGTATTTCACCTTCTTCAAATTTTGCGGTGAGGGCATTAACAAGGTTGTCTAATCCTCCCGACATGGAGAACATTTTTTTATTGGCTTTTTTGTGATAGTTGTATAGCTCCGGGTCATTTTTCTTTTCCCGAATCAGTTCTGCGTGTTTTTTAAAAGTCCCTTTAATGAAGCTTCCGTAATTTTGCTCAAGATTGTAGAGTTTGGGAAGTGCGTAGCGTGTCACCAGTTGTGATGGGTCTCCGGCATAGATGCCCAGAATAAACGGGTCAACAGCATATTCCAGAAACGATTTACCCATTCTGCGTATAACCATCTGTGCCAGTGTTTCATCTGGATTTTTGCCGGGTTTTCTGAATGGTTCGGTCAATAATCTTAGTTTATCTCTCCAGGAAAAAAGCGGTGTTTTGATGCCTGCCTTCATGCAGGAGGGGAGGTCGTGCCAGCGGCCTTCTTTCCAGATCAACCGGCGCTTGGCTTCTTCATTCGCCGGTTCCACCTCTACCATGTCACCCAATTCCTCAAAAAGTTCTGCAACTTCGGGATGAGAAATCATTCCGGTATTTGGGCCGCTTTCATATATAAAGCCATCCTGACGATAGGTGTGTATTGCTCCTCCGGTTCTATCGTCTTTTTCCAGAATGGTCACTTTCCAGCCGGCTTTTTTAAGATAATACCCGGCAGTCAGTCCTGTTAATCCTGCACCAATAATTGTTGCTTTCTTCATAGAATGCGATGATGTTTTTGGGCCTCAGAGGGCATTTGGTATTATTCAACGGATTGAGGTTAAGACTGAGATAAACTCTCATTCTCTGGTTTATACCTTTGTCTTCCAGCATCGGCCCCCAAATTCCTGCTTTTTTAAGTCCCCCTTTGGGGAATTTAGGGGGCCCTTCTCAAATCGTTTTAGAGAAACGTTTTTCCCCTGCATTAAGTTTAGGGTCAAAAACTGCGGCAATATTCCGAATCAGCAAACGTCCTGTTGGTGTGACGGTTATCTCTTCTTCATTAAAGTCCAACAACCCGTCTTTAGCCAATGGGCCGAGGCTTTCTGGTTTAAAATCCGTTAGTTTTTTGAGTTTATCGGTTGTTATATTGATGCGTGCTGATACTTCCTGCCAGTTGAGCCGGTTGTTGCACATAATTTCGTTGATCACTTCACGAACGGCAATGTCCGTGTCATCCATCAGGTAACCTTTTTCCACAGGGGCTTCCCCTTTATTGATGGCTGCGATGTAGGCCGGAATATTTTTTGTGTTTTGCACGTAGGCATTGTGCAACTGACTGATGGCTGACATCCCGAAAGCATAGACCTGGCCGGTGGTATCGCGGGTGCAATATCCCTGAAAATTCCGGTGCAGGGTTTTGCTTTTGATAGCTACGCTCAGTGGGTCTTCGGGTATTGCATAGTGATCCATTCCAATGGCAATATAACCCGCATTCAGTAATGTTTCCCGGGCGTTATCGAACATCTTTATCTTTTCATCAGGTCCGGGAATGCCATTTTTTTCAAGTGTTTTCTGATGATTCTTAACCCACGGAACATGTGCATACGAGAAAGTTACAATCCGGTCGGGGCGTGCCTCAATGGCTTTCTCTATGGAGCGGGTAAACGACTCAGGAGTTTGATAGGGGAGACCGTAGATAAAGTCGAGATTGACGGATGCTCCGTTGTCCCTCAGCTGTTGGATGATATCCTTGACCGGAATGGCCGAGGGCTCACGATTTACAGCCAGGAGAATCTTCTCGTCGAAATCCTGAATGCCCAGACTCATGCGGTTAAAGCCCATTTTCAGCAGCCGGTTGATGTATTCCACCGTGAGGTACGCCGGGTTGCATTCAATGGCAATTTCAGCACTAGGGGCGGTTTTGAATTGTTGATAGATGGCATTCATGATGCGCTCTATCTGATCGGCCGACAGGGCATTGGGAGTGCCGCCTCCCCAGTGAATCTGGGTAACCGGTCGTGATTTGTCAATATGTGCCGCTATCAGTTCTATTTCCTTGATGATGGCATCAATATACTCTTCATAAAGATTGTTGTTGCGTGAAATCATCGTTGTGCAGCCACAATAAAAGCAAAGCTGCGTACAAAATGGAATATGAAGATACAGCGAAATCGACTTTGGATTGTGTTGATTCGATTCAGCTACAGCTTTGATGTAGTCTGACGCCGAAAAACCCTCCTTAAAAAAGGTGGCTGGCGGATAGCTGGTATAACGGGGTAATGGTTGGTTGTATTTTTCTAATAATTTTTCTTCAATCATCTTACTACTACTTTTCTGAAAACGGTTCGTGACAATACTAATAAAATAACACCTATGTGGGCTTCAAGGATAAACATTCCATGATAGCCGTAGGTGTTGGCAAACTTGCTGAGCCCAATGGTTAAAAACAGGCTGCTCAGATGAGTGATGACTATCTGTATGGTGAAGTCAGTCCCTTCCAGTCCCTTACGCACCTTGTCCATGGCTACTGTATAAATAAATACGGAAGCCATTCCGTAGGTTCCCCACACCATGGAGCTGGCCACATAAATTCCCCATAATGGAACCTGACCATGCATCATCCAAACGAAAAACAGAGCGGATAAAAACCCTGCCAGCAAAATGATTTGAAGTGCAGTGGTTCTGTTAACTCTGCGGATTATCCATCCGCCACCAAGTGAGAAGGCAGCTCCTACTGCTGTTCCGTAGATGCCCGATATCATCCCGATCTCTTTGGCGGTGTATCCCTGATCTACCATAAAAGGTTTGAACATGGATAACAGTCCGATGATTCCGGAGTAATATACAAACAACAAAAGTAGATGTCGTAAGTTGCCTCTTTGCTTAAAAAAACTGAATCCGTCATCCCATTTGGGGCGACGTTTCGGGGTGGTGGAGGCTTGTTCCAGTGGTAAACGGGCAAATGTTACGGGCATAAGGGCCATGGTTACCAAAAAGGCCAGCAACAGCAGCAGTGCCTGCCAGCCGATGTAATAGTAGGCCATTAGTAAGATGCCACTACCAATGGTGGTTCCCAGAAAACTGCCCCCCGATTGCATACTGTTGCCATAACTCCGTTCTTCCGATTTAAGGGTAAGAATGGCAAAGGCATCAGTGGCGATGTCCTGAGTTCCGGATGCGATAAAGGCGATGACAACCAGAAAAATAATGGTCGTGAAATCGCTGGACAGATTAAAAAAGCTAATCAAGACAATGACCATGGCATAAAACACTTCTGAGCCCAGGATCCATCGGCGGTAATGCTTTCGCGAAGGACTGGTGTGATCCACCATCGGAGCCCACAAAAATTTTAGTATCCACGGTATTTTGATGAGCTGAATGAGCCCGATGGAGGTCAGCGAGTAATCTTCCTGCCTCATAATTACGGGCACTACCGTAGAGAAAAAACTCATGGGGATAGATTGCGCCAGATATAGGCTCAGAAGGGTTCCGTATTTCTTAAAGGATTGGTTCATTGAATGACCTGCTTATTTGTTTTGTGCTCCCCTTGTTAAGGGGCCTTGTATTTCATTACTTGTCAATGTGATGGAACAGGCTATATTTCAGGTGCTTGGTTGCATGAAGCTTTTCTTTTAATATAATGGCATCTAATCTTCAACCTCAGCCTCTAACTTCCGACTTCTAGAACATCACCTTCAATCGGGCACTAAAGTTAGCAGGAATTCCCCGTTGAGCATAGTTGCTGCCCAATGCACTGAACCTGAAGACCTGATAATCTTTGTCAAAAATATTTCTTGCCCGGAATGAAAGGCTTGCATTTTTTCTTTTGAGGGTTACTGAGGCGTTCCACACACCATAGTATTCCTGCGATGTGTTGTTTTCATCATTCCAGTACAATTTTCCGGTTCCCTGGTAATTGAGGTTCACCTGAACTTTGTCAATCAGTTGACTTTTGAGGGGAATGTGAATGTTTTGTCCGGCATATAACGTCACCCGGGGAGCATAGGGCAGGTAATTTCCGGAAAGATCGGTGCTGTCATTCTTCTGGTACTCCAAAAAAGCAGCTTCTGTGTAGCCTGTATTGATGGTGGTTTCCAGAATTTTATTTGGTCTGATGGCCAATTCCGCTTCCAGTCCTTTACTTTCGGAATGTCCGGCATTTTTGAGCATGGAACCCCGTCCGCTGGGCACTGGTTGATAAATCTGCTGATTTCTCCAGTCGATGTAGAATCCGGTAATGCTAAAACGTAGAAGATTGAGAACCCATTTCGATTTCAGACCAGCTTCGTAATTCCAGCTGTGTTCGGCATCAAAAGTTTGGTCTTCCGGTCGCTCAAAGGTGCTGTTGAAACCTCCTGTTTTGTAACCTTTGGTCAGCGATGCATAGATGTTAAAAGCATCCGAAATTTGATAATCGAGTGTGATTCGTGGCAGAATCTCAGAGAAATTCATGTCTGAGTCGGTGCTGTCCATGGGGATGGTTGCGCCGTCCCGAATCATATCGTAATAGTAATCCTGCGTATTCTTTTCCCAGTCTATCCTGACGCCAGGTGTAATTGACAGTCCGTCGAACAGAAAGTCGCTGACCGTACTTTGTGCAAAAAATGCCACACCGGCATTTGTGTGTTCATAATCCTTTCTGATTTGGGTGGAGTAACCCGGTCCGGTTCCCACCCTCACATTTTTTTCCAGGGAATGGTAAAAACCGAAAACACCAAAAATTGTTTCCGTTTTATCTCTTTCTAACGTAGCCGTTATTTCCTGCGATAAAACATACTGAGTTTGGGGTTGAGACACAATATACCGTGAGTCGGGGGTGAAGTCCTGATCGATGGTTTGCTCATCATCTATGTACTGCCCGCTTGTTACGGCATTCAGGGTTATTTTGTCCAATGTCCAGCTGTT
>NZ_JADQBH010000027.1 GCF_016278715.1 Marinilabilia sp.
GCAACGGAAATTCATTCCCGTATTTTTCAAAAACCTTATCTCCAACCAATTCAGACATGTAAATTTCCATCAATTCGTTCAGGGTATTCCCTTTCAGGAAACCATTGCTTACCACCGACACATCTCCCGGCACACCACTCAACTCCCAACTCTCGCCTATATCGGAGGCATTTCCGGTATCTTTGCCCAAAACCGAATTTAACTTGGTTCCACCCCATAATCTCTGTTTCAAAATAGGTGCAAATTTCAACGGATAAAGTTTTCTTTCCATATTATCATCTTTTATTTAGGGTTTTCACATTCTAACGGTTCAAATAAAATCAGAATCACATCCAAAACATACTCGATAATGCAAATATACCAATAGAATGTTGGATTGGAGAAATACAAATAGAAAACAGAAAGTTTGTAAGGGTAATTCAGTCATTATAGTTAACTTTCCGCAATCTGGTTGGCGAATTTTGCTTCAGGATAAAAATTTTCACATGGCTTGTTTTATTTCAACCTATAGCACTGCCCTATATCCTAAAAAATTACCGGAATATTGTCATCCGGTTTTTTATTAAAATAAGGCTGCAGGTTTTCTTTTAGGGAGAAATTTTATTATCAAACCAAAAAACATCATAATTTTGCAAAAAAAAATGCGAATTACCGAAGCTTCATTTCTTACCAGCAGCGCCAATCCCAAAAATTGCCCTGCGCCCAACAAGCCCGAGTATGCATTTATAGGGCGCTCCAACGTAGGAAAGTCATCGCTTCTGAATATGCTCTGTAACCGCCGGAAACTGGCCAAGATTTCGGGAACCCCTGGAAAAACAAGACTGATTAATCATTTTCTCATCAACGATAGTTGGTATATGGTAGATTTGCCTGGATATGGATATGCCAAACTTTCGAAAACTGAAAGAGAAAAATTCAAGAAAATGATTGACGGATATCTGTCAGAACGTCCCAACCTCGCCAACTTGTTTGTATTGATAGACAGCCGCCATGCCCCCATACAGTCCGATCTGGAGTTTATGCAGTCTATCGGAACCCGCGGCATTCCATTTGCCATCGTTTTTACAAAAAGCGACAAGCTCAAACCCGAACAGTTGGAGAGCAACATTTCCAAATATAAGGATCGGCTTTACGAGGAATGGGAAGAACTACCCCCCTTGTTTTTCACTTCCGCTACCACCCGACAGGGACAGGAAGAAGTACTTTCATATATTGAAGAAATAAACAAAAGCTTACCATAACTATAGATCGTTAGATTTTCAGATAATAGATGTTAGATGGATTGTATCATGTTGAAAAACAACTATTTAACACCTTGAGCATTGTGATTTTAAACAATTAACTGACAGGCTGTTACGAAAGGTTGACGAAGTATTGCATAAAGTATTACTTTAAAACATTAAGTAGCACTTTAATTAGAGATTACAATTAAAACAGGTAAGTTTTCTTACCTTTGTACACAAAGCTGCAATAAATATAACTGATAAACAGGACTTTAAATGCCACCTAAAGCACCAATCAAACTATTTTCGGGCACCAACACCCGATATCTTGCCGAAAAAATCAGTCTTTGTAACGGAAGAGAACTGGGAAACATTAACCTGACGCATTTCAGTGACGGAGAATTCACCACTGCTTATGAAGAAACCATAAGAGGGGCCCATGTTTTTTTGATTCAATCCACTTTTCCTCCATCCGATAATCTTTTTGAATTATTGATGATGATTGATGCTGCCAAGCGGGCATCGGCTTATAAACTGGTTGCCGTAATCCCCTATTTCGGATTTGCGCGCCAGGATCGAAAAGACAAGCCCAGAGTTGCTATTGGGGCCAAGTTGGTAGCCGATTTACTGACTACTGCAGGGGTTGACCGTGTGATAACAATGGATTTACATGCTGACCAAATACAGGGTTTCTTTAATATTCCGGTGGATCACCTTTATGCCAGCAGCATCTTTGTTCCACATATCCGCAAACTAAATCTTGATAATCTGGTTATTGCATCGCCCGATGTAGGCGGATCAAAAAGAGCCAATACATATTCTAAGTTTCTGGATTCTCCAATGGTTATCTGTCATAAACATCGTTCAAAAGCCAATGTAATAGATGAAATGAGAATCATCGGAGATGTAGCCGGCAAAAATGTAATCATTGTTGACGACCTGGTAGATACAGCCGGAACACTAACCAAGGCAGCTGATATGATGCTGGAACAGGGAGCCACCAGTGTTCGTGCTTTTGCCACACATCCGGTACTCTCAGGTCCGGCCTACGAAAACATTGAAAAATCCAGCATTTGCGAAGTGTTTGTCACCGATTCCATTCCTTTGCGAAAAAAATCACCAAAAATAAAAGTACTATCGGCAGCCCAGTTGTTCGCAGACACGGTTGATAAAGTTTATAATTATCAGTCAATAAGCACACAATTTGTAATATAATTATTACCTTTGCGGCCGCCAAAACGGCCTAGTGTGATGGGAGATTAAGGTTTCACATTACAATCTTAATTTTGAGTAACACATTCAAAAACAAAAAGATGAAAACAATTGAACTTAAAGCTGCCAAGCGCGAGAATCTTGGAAAAACAGCAACCAAACAACTTCGCAAAGAAGGCAACGTACCTTTGGTACTTTACGGTGGAAAAGAAACCATCCATGCAACAGCTCTTTTGAAAGAGTTTAATAAGCTGATCTTTACCCCCGATGTTCACCTTGTAAAACTGAATATCGACGGAACTGTTCATGATGCTGTCATTCAGGATGTACAATATCATCCCGTTACTGATGATGCTCTTCACGTGGACTTCCTTCAGCTTTTCGAGGATAAGCCTGTTGTGATTGAAATTCCCGTTAAAACTAAAGGTTTGGCTGCCGGAGTAAAAGCCGGTGGTAAACTAACCATTGAGAAGCGCAAGCTTAAAGTCAAAGGTCTGGCAAAAGACCTGCCTACACAGCTTGAAATTGACATTACCAACCTTGGACTTGGCAAAGGCATTCAGGTGGGTCACCTCGACTTTAAAAACCTTGAATTGCTTAACAATAAGAACCAGGTGGTTGTTTCTGTTAAGCTTACAAGAGCTGCCCGTGCTGCAGGAACGACTGGAGAAGAGGAATAGCATTTCAACCATATTTCAAAAGCCTCCATATCTCAATATGGGGGTTTTTGTGTTTATGAACCAATGGGTTGTAATGAAACATATTGACAGTTATTAATTGGGTTACTTAAATTTTATGTGTTTTTTTATGCATGCGGGGCTTGATAAACATAGCCGTAGCAACAGTTTAAACCCTAACGAAGACGAAAGAAAAAAGTGTTTGTAATTAGTGAAGGAATTTAGTTATTGTCTCATTAAGCTGTCCCTGGTATAAAATTTTTACTTTTGCAGAACTTTGTTGCAGACAAAAACTATAAGAAAATCGGATGGGGCTTTTAAAAAAAATAAAACAGCTGCTGCAACCGGCAGAAAAACAATCGGACAACACCGTGAAATATTTAATTGCAGGACTTGGGAATATAGGCCGGGAATATGAACACACGCGGCACAATATCGGTTTTGATATTTTGGATGAACTGGCGAATCAGGAAAATCTCAAATTCGAAGACCGTCGTTATGGAAATGTAGCCGAATTTAAATTTAAAGGACGCACTTTTGTGTTACTGAAACCCAGTACTTATGTCAATCTCAGTGGAAGAGCCATAAACTACTGGTTAAAGGAGGAGAAAATCCCGGCGGAAAGATTACTGGTAGTTGTGGACGATTTGGCCCTGCAGTTTGGAACGCTCCGCCTAAAAGCCAAAGGCAGCGACGCCGGGCACAACGGACTTAAAAACATCAATCAGGTTCTGGGGCATAACCAATATGCCCGACTGAGGTTTGGCATTGGAGACAATTACTCACGCGGTCGTCAGATAGATTATGTACTGGGAAGCTGGGACAAGAATGAAAATGCCGAGTTGCCCGAAAGATTAGACAAAGCCATTGAAATCATCAAAGGTTTTGGAACCATTGGGCTGGCACAAACCATGAGTCAGTACAACAACAAGTAATCTACCATGAACTTAACTGAAAGCGTACGCATTGATAAGTATTTGTGGGCCGTAAGATTGTTCAAAACCAGGAGTCTGGCTGCCGAGGCCTGTAAAAAAGGAAGAGTTACCATCGACGAACAACCAGTCAAGTCGTCCCGCGTGATTCGTCGGGGCGATATAATATGCATCAAGGTTCCCCCCGCTGTAAAAACATATAAAGTACTGGATTTATCAGAAAAACGAATGGGTGCAAAATTGGTTCCGGACTACCTGGAGGATATTACCCCGAAAGAGGAACTTGACCTGTTGGAGATGGCCAGAATGACACAAAAACTGAGCCGCCCACGGGGAACCGGACGTCCCACCAAAAAGGATCGTCGCGATCTGGATAATCTAAAAAACGATCTCGATTAAACAATATATTCAATTTTGACAATGATTATATCAAGACATAAAAGGCACAATGACATTGCAGGCTACATACTTTACATGTGGCAGATTGAAGACCTGATCCGGGCATCTGAACTTGACCCGGAAATAATCCGAAAAAACATTATTGAGCAATACGAGCAACCCGAAGAGGTAAAAAAAGAACTGGAAGAATGGTATGAGAACCTGATGGAGATGATGCGAAACGAAAAAAAGGAACAATCAGGACATTTGCAGGCCATCATCAATACGGTCAACGATGTAAACCGCTTGCATGTTACGCTCATGCATTCGCCCAAGGAAGCGGCTTATCAACAACAATTTATGAAAGCCGTCCCCCTCATCAAAGAACTGGAATCCAAAATGAAACCGCAACCCAGTCACGACATTGAATTGATGCTTTCAGCAATGTACAATGCTTTTGTTCTGAAACTTCAAGGGAAAGAAATAACAAAAGGAACCAATGAGGCTTTAAAAGTTTTTGGACAAACATTATCTATGCTTTCGGCCAAATACAGAGAAGATCAAAAAGGGGAACTCAATCCTGAATAATGGTGCACGAACTGCGCCGCCCAAACCACTTGTAACGGTTATTGGCAACCAAACGATATCCGGCTTTTATCCATGAACCGGGGAGAATCCTGAGCATACGATATAGAAAGAGCGGGAATGTCCCTCCTCGCTTCAAAATATAGAGAATGGCAGGAGCACCCGAAAGGGATTTTTCATTTTCTATAACCACCACCTCATCGAGTTCATAGGATGAATATCCAATTGAACTCAACAGTTCCTGCCCCTTCTCTGATTGCATAGCCTCCAATTGAATTTTTCCGGCATATCTTTTTTTAAGCCATCGGGCAAACCCACTGCACAACACACAAAAGCCATCAAAGAGAACAATCATTAAAGCCAGTCATTAAAAAGGGATTAAACGAATTATTAAATTATAAAAGGACTTTTGAGTTTAACATACACCAAAAGAGCTGTAAAAAACAATATTTGTAATTCCTTTATAATAAAAAAAGTCGGACAACAGCCCTGAAAACCAGGCTATGTCCAACAGATTTACAATCCGGGTTCCTCATCGGTTCCACGGCAAGTATCGTCATCGGACTCTCTCTCACTACAGATGTTTTCACAGGGCGAAACAAAAAACTCCTCAGGATCTTTCACAAATCCGCTATTGGGGGAAACCCCATAAAGAAAGTCCCGGTCAAAAAGCCTTTTTGAACAATACAACTTTTCGAATCTCACCATAGGCAAAAGGTTTTTTGAAAGTCTGTATGCCAGCCTTCAGGTTTCACAAAAAAAGAACGTTGGGACAATTTAAGACAATCCCATCCTAAAAGCAACAGCCTGATGTATTAAAATGTTCAAAAAACCGCAATTCGGCTTGTAAGATTCAGAAGATAAAACTATTCAATAACAATATCGACACGTCTGTTTACCATTTTCAAGCCACGTGGAGAGAGTTCTTCCACGGGCGACAGTGGATTTTCTTCACCCAAAGCCACTACCTTTATTCTGCCGGGGTCTATCTCCAGTTGATGCACAAAAAATTCTTTCACTGCCAGACAGCGTTCCCGGCTAATTTCCAAATTGGCCTGTGCATCGCCATCGTTATCTGAATAGCCATAAAGGGATAGCATTTTGTGGTCATCATTAATCATTTCCACAGCAATCCGTCCCATTAACAGCTGGTCGGCCGGACTAAACCGGCGAAATTTGCCTGATGGAAAAAAAATACTTTTCACATTGTATTGATCGTAAACAATTCGAAGCGTTTCGGTTATTACTACAGAATCCTTGTCAATAGGACGATTGGCTTCGTAAAGCGCAATATCTTCTTCCAGTTGCCGGATTTCATCCGTCAAAGGGTTCTCCTGGGGGCGTCCAAACATATCCATACCTTCAGCTCTGTATGTCCAACGCATGTGGCGTCTGTCCTTTTTCCCCAATTTATAGCTGACATTTAAAGCAGTATAAAGGTAACGATCGTTGGTAGCACCTGTAAGAATATTATCCAAACGGTCGGATGCCGAAAATCGAAGGACACTCTCCAACCCCACATCAAAACTATTGCTGACTCTATACATAAGGCCCGCTCCAAAAGGCAATACAATATCCGTAGCCCTGGACGTTTTCTCATCAGGATTGTCCACATCATACCCCAAAACCACATAATCGTGGTTGGAACTATCGTAAAGCTGACTTCTCTGAGCCACTTCACCCGTTTGGGTGTCGAACAACCGACTTCGAAAAAGAGTGGCTCCAACTCCAATTTTCAAATAATAATTCCATTTATCATTGATAGGTCCCGGCAAAGACGACATCTGATTAATAATGGCAATTCCGTTAATGGAAATATCCATCAGGTCTCCCCGAAAGCCATACGCTCCTTCCTGCCCAAACATATCACTTTGAAGATATTGTAGTTCAAAAGCAAAAGCCGGCACCAGATGTTTGGTAACCCATAGGGAAGGGCCAAAATCAATTTCCCGATTAGGAAACAAACTGTATCCGCTTTGATCGGCATACATAAAAACGGGCCCTAACCCTGCGCTCACCGACCATGAATTATAGCTTTGCCCGTACGAGAAGATCATATCCGGAGTCAAAACCATTAATGAATCACGACGTTTCTGACCCTCAGCCACAAACGAAAAACACAAAATTAAAATGGAGATTAGAAAGATTCTCATTCTGAAAAAATTTGCTTATTTCACCCGGACAATTACAAGCATCATTCGTCAACCTTTGGTTGCCTGAGAAGAAAGATATCGACTCTCCGATTGACCATATGTACACCCCGAGGTGTTAGTTTTTTGGTGTCGGAAAGCAATTCACCTTCCCCGTTTGGTTCAGTCTGGAACCGACTTTCGTCAAGACCATAATCATTTACCAAAACATCAACCACTGCATCGCAACGTCTCTGGCTGAGCCTGACATTATAGTCATCAGATCCCCGTTCATCACAGTATCCCTGAATAAGAACTTTTTCAGCAGGATGCTCTTTCATAAAACGGGCAACAATGGCTATAATTTTATGTGCATCAGGTTTTATATTGGATTTGTCGAAATCAAAAAATACAGAAGCAGCAAGGACATTGCGATATTCCACACTTTCCCGGTAAATAAATGTGGTATCCGAAACAGAAGAATCTTTGGCAGCAATGTGTTCCAGTCGCCGGCGCAGAGAGTCAAGCTTCTGAGCATTAGGATCCAACCTTCGGTCGCGCTGCCACCCCATATTAAAGTCTTTATAGGTCCACAGAGCATGACGCTTGTCCTTTCTTCCGATTTTGTAGGTAACGGTAACTGCAGCCGACATGTAAGAATCATTGTCAGCCCCTGTAAGGTTTACATCCAAATTGTCCTGAGTCAGATTTCGCAAAGTAAGTTCAAAACCCACATCAAAACTTTTGTTTAGGCGATAATCGATACCCATACCGATGGGTACCACCATTTCCGTTCCACGATCAGTTTTTTCTTCAGGATTGCGATTGTCATATCCGATCGCCAAAAAATCATCCTCGGCCCAGCCGTAAGGACGCGGGTACCCGGGCGTTCCAGCATGAACATCGGCTACAGTAATCCAATCTCCTGTTTCCAGGCTTCTCTGACGTGCCCTAAAATAGTTAGCCCCCAGTCCGATTTTCCCGTAGATATTTAACCGGTCGCGAATAGGCCCGAAAAGCACCAACTGATTGATGCTCACATTTAAGTTGAGGGTGAGGTCATAAAAATCCCCTTCAAAATAACGTGAGTTTTTTTCCCCGTACATATCTGCCATCAAAAACTGGGCATCAAAAGACCAGGGGCGCCCCAATTGCTTGCTGAGAATAAATAAAGGCCCGAAGTTCCAGTTCTGAGAAGGAAAAACCGAATAATCAACTACATCGGTATAATAAATAAGCGGCCCAAATCCGGCAGTTACCGACCATGTGTTGTACTTCCTGCCTGGGTTATAAATCTGTTCTTCATCCAGATTATAGAAATCAATCTGTTGTGCATTAATAGAAGTAATTGTAAGCCCGCAAAAAAAAATAAACAGCAAAGTTTTTCTCATTCCTTTGGTAAGATTAGGTAATTTAGTCGTTGTCAGTAGTCAATTTCTTTCCGACACAGCCAGCCAACAAACAAAAAAAAAATTTTAAAGCAACTAAAAACATATAAAATTGCCAACTTCACCTTCAAATCTAAAGGAATAAAAAACCAAGGTAAAGAATATTTTTACCAACAATAAGTTAACTTAGATTAATGGAGACTTTTGTTATGAAAATTAAAAACCAAGGCAAAAAAATTTTATCAGCAATAAGAATCCGTGCTTAGAACTCCAATTTCTTTATAAAATGATTACCCCCTTTCCGGCAATACGAAAAGGGGGTAAAATATTTTTCAACAAAACTTACTGTTGATTAAATTCCAACAGTCCGGTTTTCAACCAATCAATGTAGTTCTGAACATCGGTATCATACCCACGCTCCTCAACAAGAGGTTCTTCATCGTGTCCGAGAATCACATAATGGGGCTGACTGTTTCGCTGGAAACGGGATATCTGAAAATCGCTCCATTTATTTCCAACTGTCCTGATTTTCTTTCCGGTAACGGGAGAAATATACTGCTCATCTTCCGGGAGGTTCTCCCGGAAATCCACATACAAAGAAGTCAGCACATAATCATTTGCGAGCATCTCCTTCACAGTCTGATTGGACCAAACCGCATCTTCCATTTTCCGACAATTGGTACATCCTTTTCCGGTAAAGTCAAGCAACAACGGTTTGTCAACTTGTTTGGCATAGGCAAGTGCTGTTTCGTAATCATCGAAAGCAGGAATTCCCTGTGGCCCAAGGTGCATATCCTCACCCAGAGGAGAAGCACTTCCACCTCTGGTTCCGGGAGTTTTATCACCAACACCGTAAGGGGATTCTGCATAGTTATTAGGCGGCGGAAAACCGCTTATCAGATTTACCGGAGCGCCCCACAAACCGGGTATCATATAAATGGTAAAGGCGAGGACCACAAGTCCCAGCATCATCCTTGATACCGGCAGATGATCCATTGGGGAATCGTGTGGCAACTTGATTTTTCCCATCAGATAAAATCCAAGCGCACCAAATATGGTAATCCAGATAGCAATAAACACTTCACGCTCCAACACATGAAGCCCCCACACCATATCGGTAATGCTCAGGAACTTAAATGCAAATGCCAATTCCAGAAATCCGAGCACCACTTTTACCGAATTGAGCCAGCCACCCGACTTGGGCAGTGAATTTAACCAGCCCGGAAAGGCAGCAAACAAAGCAAAGGGCAATGCGAGGGCCAACGAGAAGCCCAGCATTCCAACCACCGGAGCCATTCCTCCAACCGAAGCGGCCTGCACAATGAGTGTTCCCACGATAGGCCCCGTGCAGGAGAATGAAACAAGGGCCAAAGTAAAGGCCATAAAGAATATACCAATCAAACCTCCCTTATCGGCACCCCGGTCGGCTGCACTCACCCATGAATTGGGCAACACAATTTCGAAAGCCCCGAAAAAGGAGATGGCAAAAACAATAAGCAGAGCTGCAAAGAAAAGATTAAACCAGGGATTGGTGGATAGTGCATTGAGCACATCAGCACCAAAAACTGCGGTAACAACTGTCCCCAGAATCACATAAATGACAATAATGGAGACACCATAAAGAATGGCATTTCGAAACCCTGAAGCCTTTGTTTTACTCTGCTTGGTAAAAAAGCTTACCGTCATCGGAATCATGGGAAAAACACATGGGGTCAGCAAAGCAGCAAAACCAGCAAGAAATGACAACCAGAAAATAGTCCAGTGGCTCCGGGTTTCAGACTTCTCATTGTCTGAACTTTTCTCTAAAGCAGTATCCTCCTGCCGGTCGGCGGTAATATTTTCATCGCTATCTTCTTCCTGAACTAAAACAGCTGGGTCCTGCCTTGCAGCACCACCTCTCTCCAGGTCAAAAGAAAAATCAATCCGATCCGGTGGCAGACACTGCTCATCATCACAAGACATAAATTCAACATACCCTTCAAGTTCAGAAATATCCTTATCCGTGATGGTTACAGGCAAAATAAATCGTGCCTTATTTGAAAACCAGGCAAGTTCCATGTCAAAAGCCTGATCAAATTGCACATCAGCGTCAGGCTCTTCTCTGAGCTCACCAACACGCAATTTCTCCCCGCCATTAATCATTACAACAGAGGTCGCAATAGGACCTCCTTCCGGAATGTTCGAAGAATAGAGATGCCAGTTTTTGTCAATGGTGGCATCCGCAATTATTTCGTATTCGGTTTCTGACAGTTTATTAAGCGAAAAAGCCCACTTTACAGGTTCAAGAATCTGAGCGTTAAGCGTTGCTACACTGAATAATAATGAAAACCAAAATACCAGACTAACTTTTTTCATGAGCTATATACTTTGACTAATTAAACCTTAAATTTATTCATTAGTTTAAAAATTTCTAAATTATTTGGCCAAATGATTTCGACTTGTGCAAAATCGGGCATATACGCTCTGACTTTACATTGTTGATTTTAAGAATCAGTGTGGTGCCTGCTTCATATTCAGGAAACCTAAAAAACAATGAGTTTCGTCCGTAAACAACATTGTAGATATGTAAATTTCTGGATATGTAATACCAAATAAAAATTGCTTTGAACACCCGAAGAGAATTCAAAGCAATTTATCCAAAGAGTCATTTTTTTATAGCAAAAAACAGGCCAATAATCGAGCCCCTCTTATTAAGGCATTTTGTAAACAATAGCGTTAATATTCATTCCTGCTCCCACCGAAGTAAAAACAAAGTGGTCACTGGTCTTCAGCCGGTGGTTTTCCAGCTCATTTCTCATTAGCATGTCAAATAAAACCGGAATTGTCGCTACGGAATTGTTCCCAAGTTTCGAAATCGTCATTGGCATTGTATTTTCAGGGACTTCCCGAAGACCATATAACTTAAAAAGTCTTGCCAGGATGGCATAATCCATTTTGGCGTTGGCCTGATGAATCAGAACCTTTTTTACATCAGTAATATCAATTTCAGCTTTTTCCAGGCATTTTTTAACAGTAGCAGGAACGGTATGTAAGGCATATTCATAAACTTTCCTTCCGTTCATTTTAAGAAATTGTTCTCTGGAATCAATTTTTTTGTTGTACGAAGGCCCCATCTTCAACAGGAAAGCGCTATCAAGGGTATCGGTTCTGGTTACATGCGATAAAATTCCAACGGGGATATCACTCTGAACTGCTTCCACCACAACAGCACCGGCACCGTCAGAATAAATCATACTATCCACATCATAAGGGTCAGAAACACGCGACAGAGTTTCAGCACCGATAACGAGTACTCTTTTTGCTTCACCTGTTTTAATATACAAATCGGCCTGAGTAAGCGCCTGAACCCAACCAGGACATCCAAACAGCAAATCGTAAGCCACGCAATATGGGTTTTCAATTTTCAGGATATGCTTAACTTTGGATGCCAGTGAAGGTAAAATGTCGGTACGACCAGTCTCTTTTCTGACATCGCCAAAATTGTGAGCCACAATAATGTAATCAAGACTCTCTTTATCAATACCCGCAGATTCTATAGCCTTTGACCCGGCGAACGCAGCGATGTCAGAAGTTACATACTTATCCTCCACATGTCTGCGTTCATCAATCTCTGTTATCTCTTTGAGTTTTTCGACAACAACCTTGGTCGGTTTAGTCATTCTTTCTCCCGAGGGAGAATAAAACTCATTTTGTAAAAAATCTTCATTTCTTACAACATTTGGTGGAACATAAGAACCCGTTCCTTTTATTACAGAATAAATTTGATTTGCCATAATTTAATTAGAATTGAAAAACATCGCCACAAAGGAACGATTTTTTTAAATAACAGACACAAAAAGCCTTTTATATTCATCCCACCATAGTCCCATTCACCACATTTCCCCCCAGAACAAAGGGATTGAGGAAATCAAACCTCTGTAATAAAATAATTATCCGCGGAACAACCTTTTTTAGCAAGACATTTGTAGAGAACAACTGAAAAAACTATATTTGCACCGCATTTAAAGGATTTCACATCTGCCCGGATGGTGGAATTGGTAGACACGCTGGACTTAAAATCCAGTGGCCATTGCGGCTGTGCGGGTTCAAGTCCCGCTCCGGGTACAAAAAGGTCGGTTTTTACCGGCCTTTTTGCGTTTATAACTCAAATTGACATTAAAAAAACAATCATTGGTGTCCCGCTAAAAAATTGAGATTGCTTCATTTCGTTCGTAATGACGAGACTTTGAAGGATTTTGAGGGTTGAAGGGATCGAAGGGGTTGATTTTCGGCAAGGCCGAAAATCACCCCCTTCGGCCT
>NZ_JADQBH010000243.1 GCF_016278715.1 Marinilabilia sp.
GCTTTGTTTTTTGGGTTGGTGATGGTTGAATTGTTGCTTCCTGTATTTAATAAATTATTTTTGGTTGAGTTTTTTGATAAGAGTTACCGCCAATCTCTTGATTTCCCCGTGGTTTTAACAGTGACTCTTGTTGTAGGACTGTTGTCAGGAATTTATCCGGCTTTTGTGTTTTCCCGCATAAAAGCATTCCATCTGCAATCGGGGTATACCAAATTTTCTTCTTATCCGGGGCTTTGGGTCAGAGGCTTGTTGGTAATGATCCAGGTTTTTGTAGCTGTTTTTGTTTCAACGGCCGCTATTGGTATGTTTCGGCAGCTCAATCATGTTTCTCAAAAAGACCCTGGGTTCGATTATGAACAAGTGGGACTGCTGGAACGAGCCGGGCATCTTGGCGATAAAACAGATTCAGTTTTTCGGGCGATAGACAGCCTTAGTATAGTTGAAAGCATCAGTAAATTGTATTTCAATCCGGGTGAACCTGTTTCTATTATGTCTTTTAGCCGTTCGGATGATAGCAATAAGCTTTTTTTGTTGGAGGTTTATCCGGTTGACAGTGCTTTTTTCCGCACAATGGGGGTTGAACTGAAAGCTGGCAATGCAGATTTTAAGGCAGTCCGGGAAATAGTGGTGAACCAGCAGGCTGCTCAACTATTGGGAGATGAGGTTGTCGGAAAAAAGATTTATACTGTGGCACGCGAAGCTTCAGACAGGAGAGAGTTTGAGATAACAGGAGTTGTTTCAGATATGCATGCAGCCGGTTGGAAACAGCCATTGCGACCGGCCCTGTTTATTGCGGCCGGTGAGGAAGACAAATTGTTAACTTTTGCCGTCAGGTATGGCGATGGATCATGGGGGCAAACTCAAACTGCCCTGAAAAGAATATGGGAAAATGCCAATTCAGGAATTCCTTTTAAGGCAAATTCCTTTGAAGGAAAAAACAGAAGTTTTTATAGTGAAGATTACAGGTACATGTCATTGGCCTGGGCTTTTGCTTTCCTGGTGGTGATTATTGCCACTTTGGGAATGACAGGGCTTGTCTCCTTTCTTTTGGCAACACGTCAACAGGAATTATATCTGCGAAAAATCACAGGTTTTCCTGATATTCATAATATTCGGATTCTTTTTTCGGGTTTTTTCCTTTTTGTGCTGTTTGGAATTGCTTTGGCCCTTCCGGTTGCCCGTGAAATGTTGACTGGCTGGTCGCGGACTTTCACTACCCGATATGACCTGGATTATCTTTGTTTTGTTATTCCATCGCTTCTTATGTTGTCCGTTGCAGTGGGAGTCGCCTTTTGGGGATCCCGTCGTTTGTTGTCCAAAATGTCTCTCCATCAGTTTTGATGTCATTTTTTTCTCCCGGGTGGATAAAAAAACTATCTGATGCATTCAATGTAATAAACCTTAAAGGTTTTAAAAAAAATCAATATATTTGCGCGTTTAGTAAAACGTACATGAATTTGAATTTATAAAAATAGCTACAAATGCAGAACAAAGGAGCGATCAGACTATTCGCCATATTGCTGGCACTGGTTAGTTTGTATCAGTTGATCTTTACCTTTCAGGCACGTCGTGTAGAAAACAAAGCTGAGGAAGTTGCTCAGCAAAAAGCTGGCGACAACCCTGAATTGGTAAGTGAGTACAAATTTCAGTATCTCGACTCTATGAAGAGTGAAGTAGTGTATAATTTTCTTTTTGGATTAAGAGAATATACCTACCAGGAGTGTAAGGAGCGTGAAATAAATTTTGGTCTCGACCTTAAAGGAGGGATGAATATGATCCTTGAGGTGCGTGTGGCTGATATTGTCAAAGCACTTTCCAATTACAATCAGGATGAAAAATTCAATAATGCCATCAAACTTGCGCGTGAACGTGAAAAAGAGTCCACCCGGGATTTTATTTCGCTCTTTGGCGAAGCATTTGAAGAGGTAGCTCCTGAAGGACGGCTTGCTGCCATATTTAATACGGTCGAATTAAGGGACAAAATTGATTACAACTCAAGCAATGAGGAAGTAATCTCGGTTATTCGCGAAGAATCCAGAGGTGCAATTAATAATGCATTTAATATTCTGCGTACCAGGATTGACCGTTTTGGTGTGGCACAGCCTAATATTCAACGCCTTGAAGAGGCCGGACGTATCCTGGTTGAATTGCCCGGAATTACCGATCCGGAGCGCGTTCGTGATTTGCTCCAGGGAACAGCCAACCTGGAATTTTGGGAAGTTTACAATCAGAATGAGATATTTGAAGCGTTGATGGAGGCCAATCAGGTGATTGCTGAAGTAAATGCGCTCAAACATTCGGATGTTGATACCTCTAAGGTGGTACCTGAGGTTCAGGCAGCAGAAAGTGCCGAAGATGTAGCGCTTCTGTATGAAATTGAAGGGGATTCTCTGGATACAGTCGACGAAGAGCGCGTTGAGTCTTTGTTCTCGCATCTTGCACCGTCCGGACGTCCTGCTTCTCCGGTTGTTGGTCTGGCTACTTCACGTGATACAGGTAAGGTGAATACTTATCTTGCAATGGAAGAGATTGAGTCTCTTTTGCCACGTGATGTGAGATTCCTTTGGACCGTGAAGCCAATTCCCGGAAGCGATGCGCAGTACTGGACCAATCAGCAATTCGATGAAAACGATGAGCTTTTCCAGCTGATTGCTATTAAGGTTAGTAGTCATGACGGACGTGCCCCACTCGAAGGTGATGTAGTGACCGGGGCCCGTGCTATCACCAGCCAAAGCGGAGCCTACGAGATTGAGATGTCAATGAATGGTGAGGGAGCCAAAACCTGGGCCCGTCTTACCAAAGCCAATATAGAAAAATCGATTGCTATTGTTTTGGATGGGTATGTGTATTCATTTCCCACAGTTCAGAACGAAATTACAGGTGGTCGCAGTTCCATAACCGGTGACTTTACTCCTCAGGAAGCAAAAGACCTTGCAAACGTACTGCAATCAGGTAAAATGCCTGCTCCTGCACGAATCGTTGAAGATACGGTTGTAGGACCATCGCTGGGTGCGGAGGCTGTTGATGCTGGTTTTAAATCTTTTATCTGGGCTTTTATTGCAGTACTCATCTACATGGTTTTGTACTATGGCTTTAAAGCCGGTTTGGTGGCCGACTTTGCATTGCTTGCCAACATGTTCTTTATAATGGGGGTTCTGGCAGCTTTTAATGCCGTGCTGACACTTCCAGGTATTGCTGGTATCGTGCTCACCATTGGTATGTCGGTGGATGCTAACGTGCTGATATATGAACGAATACGAGAGGAGTTAAAAGCAGGGAAAGGCCTGCGGCTGGCTATTTCTGATGGTTACCGGAATGCTTTTTCTGCAATTATTGATGCCAACGTAACTACCTTCCTTACCGGTTTGATTTTGTTTATGTTTGGTACCGGACCTATTAAAGGTTTTGCAACTACCCTGATGATTGGTATTGCAACCTCATTTTTCTCAGCTTTCTTTATCACTCGTCTCATTTATGAGAGTCTGTTGAAATCTAAAGTAGATATTAAGTTTGGTAGTGAATGGACCAAAAACCTTTTTAAAGGTGCACACATTCTCTTTATTGAAAAGCGTAAGTTTTTCATGATTATTTCCGGGGTGGTTATGCTCCTTGGTGTTGCGTCACTCGGAATGAGAGGTCTTCAGCAAGGCATTGACTTTACCGGAGGCCGTTCATTTGTTGTTCGCTTCGAAAATCCTGTTCCGGCTACTGATATTCAGTCCACTCTGAAAGATGCTTTTGAAGGAGCTACCGTTGAAGCTAAAACTTTTGGGGGTGACAATCAAATTCGCATTACCACCAACTACTTGGTAGACAGTGATTCCGAATCAGCCGATCAGGAAGCTGAGACTAAGCTCTACGAAGGGTTGAAGCAGTATGTTGGAGCAGATGTGGATCACGACACGTTCTTGTCGGAACACCGTATGAGTTCCCAGAAAGTAGGGCCAACTATTGCGGCTGATATCAGAAATAAAGCCGGATATGCCATTTTCTTTTCGTTTGTGGTTATTTTCCTTTACATCCTGATTCGTTTCCGCAACTGGGAATTTGGCCTTGGTGCTTTGGGTGCTGTGGCACACGACGTTTTGATTGTACTGGGTGTGTTTTCATTACTATATTCATTCATGCCTTTCTCAATGGAGATTGACCAGTCGTTTATTGCAGCCATTCTTACAGTAATTGGTTATTCTATCAACGATACAGTGGTGGTGTTTGACCGTATTCGTGAGTATCGCGGACTCTACCCCAAGCGTGACCTGAAAGAGATCTTTAACCTTGCGATGAATTCAACCATTAGTCGTACCTTGAATACATCATTGACTACTCTGGTGGTATTACTGGTTATCTTTATTTTTGGTAGCGAGGTTATCCAGGGATTTGTATTTGCACTTATTGTTGGTGTTGTTGTGGGTACTTACTCATCATTGTTTATCGCTTCTCCAATTGCGTTTAATTTCATTGAAAAACGCATTGCCAACAAGGCTAAAAAGAAGAAATAAACTTCGGAAGAGAATACTTTTAGATATAGTTATTTTATCCCCGGTTTTGTCTATCGAAACCGGGGATTTTTTTTTATATCTTTGAACTCAAATAGTGATGATATGGTGACATTTCTTTTTGGAATTTCCATGGGAGAGATTATTATAGTCTTTCTGGTGGTACTCTTACTTTTTGGGGCCAATAAGATTCCCGAATTTGCAAAAATGCTGGGTAAAGGGATGAATGAGTTTCGCAAGGCCACCGAAGATTTAAAGCGTGAATTCAACGAAAACACCAATGACCTGAAAGATGATCTGGTGGAAGCGCGCAAATATTTAAACGAGCAGGGTAAGGAAATGAAAGAGGATATTCAACGTGCAGGCCAAGAGGTGAAAGATGATTTTGAAGAAACCAAAAAAGATACTGAGAACCTGGTGCACGAGGAAACCGAAGATGTTGTCGGAGAGATTGATGATGCCTCCCGCAATGTTTATGGAATCAGCCATGAGGGGAAGAGAGATGAGGCAGGAAAAAGAGATGAAACTCCAAATCCCGGAGATTCAGCAGACCAGGAAAACAATAATTCCGAGAAAGAGGAAAAGTAAAGTTTCCCGCATTTTCATATAAAGGATTATTATTTTCCGGAGAGCCTTAATTTTTGAAAAAAGATTGCTTCGCTTTGTCCACAATGATTTCCTTCTTAAGGTTTTAAACGGATTGGAGGGCTGGTTTTCGTCCTTGATGAAAATCAGTCCCTTACAATCCTCTAAATTCTGCAGTGTTCTCTTTATTGAGAACATAGTGAAGCAATCTCAATCTTTTGACCGTACACCAATGATGAAAATGACTCCTTGTGTTTTTATTTAGAGTTTTGTTGTTCGTTTGAACCCAGTAGTGATTGATTTTTAGTATGATATAGTTGAGTGAGTGGTGGTGGTTTGATTTTAAATCTATTAAGTTATTTTATATTACAGTTTTTCAATTGTTAACTATTACTGACCGGGAAAACTAAATTTCTGAGGAATGATTGTTTTCCCGATAAACCGGGACAAGCTGTTTCACTCGCAATGGTCATGTGTTGCGAATTGAGAGATTTGAGCTGGAGTATCCTTGTGATCGCAGTGAAGCAATTTAAATTTTTCCCGCATACAAGTAATTTTCACCCAGTTTTTTATGGATTTTAATTCCTATTTATTGGTACTTGTCGGCTTTGTGCTGTTGTTTCTTTGTGGAAACTGGCTGGTACGAGGGGGTGTTGATTTATCGCGTCATTATCACGTCAGTCCTTTGGTGGCCGGACTTACCATTGTGGCATTTGGAACTTCTGCTCCCGAACTGTTTGTCAGCGTGAAGGCGGTTTATACCAACTCTCCTGATATATCCATAGGTAATGTAGTAGGTTCTAATATCGCTAATGTTGCCCTCATTTTGGGTGCCGTTGCCATTGTTTTTCCCTTGCATGTAAAAAGACCATCCATTCTCAACGACTGGCTGGTGATGATGTTTTCGTACCTGCTATTGTTTCTGTTTCTAAGAAACGGATTGCTTGAAACCCTTGAAGGAATAGCTTTTGTGCTTCTTATTTTTGGATACATTATCTGGTCAATATGGTTTTCCAGGCGACAGTCTGCCAAAGCGGATAAAGTATTTCCGGAACCAACACTGAAAATAATTCATGCAATAGGTCTGGTTTTGATTGCCGTAATCGGCCTTTACTTTGGGGCTGAGTGGTTGGTGAAAGGAGCCAGTGATCTTGCCATTGGATGGGGGGTTAGTGAAAGGGTAGTTGGCATATCGATTGTTGCCTTTGGTACCAGCGTCCCTGAGCTGGCTACTTCTCTGGCTGCAGCCTTAAAAAAAGAGATGGATATCTCTATCGGTAACATTATCGGGTCCAATATTTTTAATGTATTTTCTATTTTGGGTATTACGGCAATATTAAAACCGCTTCAGGTTTCTTCAAGAGTGGTCTCTTCAGATATGATCTGGATGACAATTGTGGCTGTTTTGTTGCTTCTTTTTATGATACCACTTCGCAATGGAATTATTTCCAGATGGAAGGGAGTTTTTCTGTTAATGGTCTATATTGGTTATATTTGGTTTTTATTTGTTTCGTGAATATGGTAGAAGGCATAAATATACAAAAGCAATATGGGGATCTTAAAGTTCTAAAAGGGATTGATCTCAAGATTGATAGAGGGGAGATAGTGACCATTCTCGGTTCCAGTGGAGCCGGAAAAACGACCCTTTTGCAGATATTGGGTTCACTGGATAAACCGACAAATGGTAGTGTTTCTATTAACGGCACCAACATCGGTTCCCTGAATGGCAATCAACTGGCGAAATTCCGCAACCAACACATCGGTTTTGTCTTCCAGTTTCATCAGCTTTTGCCCGAATTTACCGCCCTCGAAAATTGTATGTTGCCTGGCCTGATTGCCCGCCGATCTGAGAAAGAATCCAAAGAGCGGGCCCTCAAATTACTCAATTATCTTGGACTCTCCGACCGGTTGGAGCATAAACCTGCTGAGTTAAGCGGGGGTGAAAAACAACGGGTTGCAGTAGCGCGTGCGCTCGTGAATGATCCCTTAGTGGTTTTTGCCGATGAGCCCTCCGGAAACCTGGATTCCAAAAATCAGGATGAACTGATGGATCTGTTTGTGGATTTGCGGAAGCAATTTAATCAAACCTTTGTGATTGTTACCCACGACCAGCATTTGGCCGATAAGGCCGACCGTACCATCCATATTGTTGATGGTGTAATTTTGGATTGACACACTGGATCCTGATCCATATTTTGGGGATCACCACAATCTGTCAACAATCAGGATTACCATATTTTGTAGCAGTGTGCCTCCTTTTTTAGGTCTTTCTTTCTATGCAATACTCCGTTAAATTTTTGCAATGCGCTGCAAGTCAGTTGTTTGCACTCAAAAATGTCTGTTTGTTAAAATTTAGTATATCCATATTTTACGAAGCATCTTACATTTTATGTCTAAAAATCTAACGATCTATTGTCTATGATGAATACCGATGAAATCAAATATTTTCTTGATGAAAAGGCTTCCTTTTATGAGGCCCGTTGGTTTATTGATGAGGACCCTGTTCAGATTCCTCATCTTTTCAGTAGAAAAGAAGACATAGAAATTGCGGGTTTCCTGACAGCTACGCTTGCCTGGGGCAAAAGAAATATGATACTAAAGGCTTGTCGAAACCTGATGGAGCGCCTGGATATGTCGCCCTATGAATTTCTGATGCAGGCATCTGATGATGAATTAAATGTAGCAGATGGTTTTGTTTACAGGACGTTTAACAGTATTGATGCAACTTATTTCCTGAAAGCATTGTCGCGGATTTACCGACTGGAGGGTGGACTTCAACAGGTTTTCTCCTATGGTTACGGGCAGGGAGGAATTGAAAAGGCACTTGTTTATTTCAGACAGGTTTTTATGTCTTTTCAGCCTCCCGAACGAACGAATAAACATGTTGCGAATGTGCTGAAGAATTCTTCTGCCAAGCGTTTGAATATGTATTTGCGCTGGATGGTCAGAACCAACTCACAAGTAGATTTTGGATTGTGGGACAATATTGAAATGTCAGACCTCCTTATTCCGCTTGACCTTCATGTAGCTCGTGTAGCCCGTGTAACCGGATTGCTACAGCGCAAACAGAACGATTTTATGGCAGTGAAAGAGTTGACTTCGAGACTTTCCGAATTCAGGCCTGATGATCCAATCTTTTACGATTATGCCCTGTTTGGACTGGGGATTTATGAAAATTTCTGAATCACAAAAACATGTTTACATTTCAGCAGTTTAAGGTTTATCAGGAAAATGCCGCTATGAAAGTGGGAACCGATGGAGTTTTGTTAGGTGCCTGGACGCCTGTTTGTGAGAAGGCAGAGAGGATCCTGGACATTGGTACCGGAACCGGTTTGGTGGCTTTGATGCTGGCACAAAGAACGGATAAGTCGGTTGTGGATGCTGTAGAAATTGATGCTCCGTCCTGTCTTGATGCCCGTGAAAATTTTGAAATTTCTCCCTGGAATGACCGACTTAACCTTTACAATTCATCCCTGCAGGATTTTTCTAAGAGGGTAGATTTTAAGTACGACCTTATTGTCAGCAATCCTCCTTTTTTTAGCGGGAGCCTGAAGAATCCAAATCAACGTATAGCTGCTGCCCGTCATAATGCGGGGTTGAGTCAGGAAGACCTTCTCTCCGGGGTGCTGCAATTGCTGTCTGATGAAGGACGCTTTTCTCTTATTCTTCCTGTATCCGATTATGAAACTTTTCGGATGAAAGCCGCTCGTGCCGGATTGTTTGAAAGCCGACGGCTGGAGGTGATGCCAAACCCCGGAAAACCGGTTAAACGAATTGTTTCAGTGTGGGAAAGAGTGTTTTCTGATGAGTCAATTGTAGAAGAAATGGTGTTGGAATTATCACGTCATCATTACAGTAATTCCTTCCGCAGAATAGTTTCCGAGTTTTACCTTCATTAGGGAATAACCCATATTTATCTATCTTTGCAGGCTTATTTTTTGTCTGATGAATCAACAACAAATAACCAAAGAAACTTATTCGCGGCATTATGGGCCCAATTTGATTCTGGCCATGCCGGTGATGCTTGCTCAGGCCGGCCAGATGGTTGTAGTGCTCGCCGACAACCTGATGGTGGGCCAATTGGGTACGGTGCCGCTGGCTGCTGTCTCTTTTGCCAATACAGTATTTGTGGTAGGAATGGTTTTCGGGCTGGGCATGGTTAATGGTCTGACCCCCTTGGTGGGCAAGGCTTTCGGGGGAGGAAATAAACAGTTGGCCGCCTCCTGGTTTAAGCAGGGATTGATTTCGTTTCAGGCAGCCGGTTTATTGCTAACTCTGATTTTGTGGTTGGTTTCTTATGTGCTGCCTCTTATGGGACAGCCAACAGATGTCGTAGAGATGGCTTTGCCCTACTACAGGGTGTTGGTGATCTCAATGATTCCGTTCGTGCTGTTTTTCACCTTTAAGCAATTTGCCGAAGGGTTGGGCAATACCCGCATTGCAATGGTCATTACCGTTTCGGCCAATATTCTAAATATTTTCCTGAATTATCTCTGGATCTTCGGAAAATTTGGGTTTCCTGCTTTTGGAGTGATGGGTGCCGGCTATGCGACCCTTACTGCCCGAATGGCTATGCCGCTGCTTTTTATGTGGGTCTATTATAAATTTGATTTCTTTAAGTATTACCGCCGACATATTGTTGAAACCAAATTCTCCTGGACTAAGAGTCTTCATCTTATTAGGTTGGGGCTTCCCATCGGCGGGCAGCATTTCGTTGAGGTGTTGTCGTTCAGTCTGGGAAGTATCATGATGGGATGGCTTGGAGCTGCTGCTCTTGCGGCACATCAGATAGTGCTGAGTTTTGCCAGTTTTACTTTTATGGTTGCTCAGGGAATTGCCGCTGCAACCACCGTAAAGGTGAGTCAGTTTATCGGGCAGGGGAGGTTTAATGCTTTGCGAGCCAATGTTTTTGCGTCATTACACCTGGTGTTGGCTTTTATGGGGATAGGGGCCATATTTTTTATTATTCTCAGGGATGTGATTCCGGCTCTTTTTATAGACAGTTTGGAAGTAATTGAGATAGCATCAGGATTGATGGTGGTGGCAGCAGCATTTCAATTGTTCGACGGACTGCAGGTTACAATGCTGGGAGCGCTGCGCGGACTGGAAGATGTAACCTTGCCTTTTGGAATGCTTTTGATCGCCTATTTTGTGCTTGCTTTGCCGGTTGGGTATCTTTTTGCTTTTGAACTCAAAATCGGGCCTATGGGAATTTGGTACGGATATTTGCTGGGGCTCTTCTCAATTTCCATGTTTTTGTTGGGACGATTCCGGTGGCTGACAAAGGACATGCGATAAAGGTTGTTTCGTTTTTCTCTCAACCCGGTAAGCCTTCAGTTTGAAAGGTCTTGGGGTATTGCGTTTAGCCTTTCTTTTACCGATGTTGTAATTGAGAAGTACAGAAAAGCCCGATTCGAAATAAACTTTCAAACCGGGCTCTTTTAGTTCTTAAACCAGCCTTACTCTTCTACTTTTTTGTTAAGGATTATGTGGGCAATTATACCTCCCACAAGCAACAACAGCGAAACAAACAGGTAGGCATTATCGATGTAATCGTTTAATGCGTAAATTGAAAGGATTACAACAGCTGCAATAATCATCAGAATTCCCAGGTTTTTCAGAAGATATTTCATAACAATTAAATTTGATTACCTTATTTTGAATGCGAATATAAAAATATTAATTGAATCCGGTAATTCAAAATTAAAGAATTAGAAATCCTTAAACCTGCTCTAATTATAAATTCTCGTTATGAGATATTCAAATTCCTAAAAAACTTTTTTGCAGCTGCTTCGGTTCTGATTCTCTTTTTATCTTTGTAGAGAATTCTCAAATAAGTTAAGAACTCCGAAAAGTATTGTTCCTTGGAAAAAGAGAAAAAAAATATAGTGCAGACTCCCCTGATGAAACAGTATACCAGCATCAAAGGAAAATATCCGGATGCTATTTTGCTTTTTAGAGTGGGCGATTTTTATGAAACTTTTTCTGATGACGCTGTTAAAGCAGCCGAGATACTGGGTATTACGCTTACCAAGCGTGCTAATGGTTCTGCTTCGTCTATTGAACTGGCCGGGTTCCCTCATCATGCCCTGGATACTTATCTGCCAAAACTTGTTAGAGCCGGACAGCGTGTTGCTGTATGTGATCAGTTGGAAGATCCCAAATTAACCAAGAAAATTGTCAAAAGAGGGGTGACTGAGCTGGTGACTCCAGGCGTGGCCATCAATGATAATATTCTGGAAAACCGGGAAAACAACTTTCTGGCTGCTGTTCATTTGGAAAGCAAAAACGGGGGGGTGGCTTTTTTGGATATTTCTACCGGAGAGTTTCTTACTGCCGAAGGGCCTTTTGACCACATTGAAAAACTTATTTCAGGATTCAAGCCCAAGGAGGTTTTGTTTGAAAAGGCTAAGAAGGGAGCGTTTACCGGGTTGTTTGGGCCCGGCTATTACAATTTTGGTCTTGATGACTGGGTTTTTACTGAAGAATCGGCACGGGATCGTCTTTTAAAACATTTTGAAACTAAATCCCTGAAAGGGTTTGGGGTGGAACGACTGAAACTGGGAACAATTGCTGCAGGTGCTATTTTGCACTATCTGGACCTCACGCAACATCATCAGATACGACATATCTCCACTCTTTCCCGTATTGATGAGGAAAAATATGTGTGGCTCGACCGCTTTACCATTCGTAACCTGGAGATTTTTTCATCGGTAAACGAAGGCGGCCGGTCACTGGTGGATATTATCGATCATTCTGTTACCGCTATGGGAAGCAGGTTGTTGAAAAGATGGATGGCCCTTCCCCTGAAAGATGTTCAACCCATAAAAGACAGACAGTCGGTGGTGGAGCACTTCTTTAAAGATCCGCAATTAAAAATGGATTTGGAAAGTTTCCTCAGGCCGGTTGGTGATTTGGAGCGATTGGTTTCTAAAGTGGCTTCAGGGCGCATTACCCCAAGAGAGATGGTTCAAATGCGCAATGCGCTGAGTAGTATTCAGCCCATTAAGGAACTTTGCCTTGAGGCAGAGAATGAGGTGTTGAATCATATTGGTGACCAATTGAATGCGTGTGTTACTATTAAAGAACGGATTGAAAAGGAGATTATGCCTGATCCTCCCAGTCTGCTCAATAAAGGAAATGTGATTCGCGATGGAGTTTCCAGTGACCTGGACGAATTGCGGCATATTGCTTTTTCAGGAAAAGATTATCTGAACGAACTCCAGAAAAGAGAAATCGGACGGACCGGGATTACCAGTCTTAAAATCAGCTTTAACAATGTTTTCGGTTACTATATTGAAGTGCGCAACACGCACAAGGATAAGGTTCCGGCCGATTGGATTAGAAAACAGACACTGGTGAATGCTGAACGGTACATCACAGAGGAATTGAAGGAATACGAAGCAAAGATTTTGGGTGCAGAAGAGCGAATGCTGGTTCTGGAAACGGAACTATTTAATGCACTGACTGTTGCCTTGTCCGATTTTATTCCTGCCATTCAGCTTAATTCCAATTTGCTGGCAAAACTGGATTGTCTGGTGGGTTTTGCTTCTCTCGCAGCTCAGAATAATTATGTGCGTCCGTTGGTCACAGAAGAAGAAAGTATTGACATAAGGGCGGGACGACATCCGGTTATCGAAAAGCAACTTCCGGCAGGGGAGGAGTATGTTCCCAACGATGTTTATCTGGATAAT
>NZ_JADQBH010000175.1 GCF_016278715.1 Marinilabilia sp.
CCTTTACCCGCTTGGATTCCAGAAGCCGGTAAATCTTTTGTTGCTGTTTGTGCGCAGGACTTTCCATATTATTTTTTCTTTTCAAATTTCAATATTACGTCTACACCCGATTCTTTCACATCACCCTGAGTGAGACGAAGAAAGAGATTTCGGGTTACCTCATATTCCAGCGTAATGGTTTGCGGAGTAAGGGATTCGTCCTCGTTCTCGCCAAAACCCCGCTGATAAGTAACAAACAAGTTGTTGGTAATATATTTCCCCACCATAAATGTAGCACTTTCCCAGTTATCACCGGCTTTCACTTCTACCATGTCAAGATTAAAAGTATTTCCTATCGTTTTTGTCAGTTGGGAAGATACCAAACCTGACAACATGGCCGATGGAACATTTCCGGAAACCCCTTGCTGGTTACCAAAACTCAGCTCGTCAAACGACTGATTAAAAATAAGATAAGCCATCGCATCCCGCTCAGTAATAGTTGTCCCATTGAGGGTAAAAGAAAGAGTTGGTTCAAAGGCCGTGCCAGCTGCCTTCATTATTAGTTCATTTTTCTGTTTGTCTTTTCCCCTGAACTGGTAAGAGGCTTCAACATTCACCCTCGGGTTGATCTCTCTCCCCCCCTGAAATGTCAGGTCACCTTGCTGAATAATTAGTTTCCGTCCGTACAAAGTATAGTAACCTCTGGAGATACCCAGCGACCCAAAAATTTCGAAATAAGTACTGTTTTTCAATAAATCAAAATCCCCATACAATTCCAGGTTCATATCCTCCGATTTGACCCAGGTATTTCGGGGAATCTGAATATTCATTCGTCCGGTAAGGTTTTTCATCATATCGTTGGAGGGAATAGTATCGCGAAGGGAAATTCGCACAGTATCTCCTTTTTCAGGGAGCAAACTGTCTGTTTCCTGCTTCTCCAGCGCCCTCACCAGTAAAGGTTGATTGATGTCTGACGAACCTCCCATATCCAAAAGGGCCGGCAAATAAAACCTTGAGCGAAGAATTGTCAGGTCACCTCCAAATTCCGGAATCTGATCCTTTATGCGCAACCAGGCATCTGAATTGATCTGGATTTCATGGTTCCGGTGACGAGAAAGGAAAAATTTATTTGCTTTTAATGAGACATCTGCATCAGATAAATTACCGGAAACGAAGGTTGAATCAAATGCCATATTGCCTTTTACCAGCAAATTACCTTTCTCACTGCGGGCAAAAAGAGAATCAACCACCACCCTATTGCTGTCAAGATTTACAACCAGCTTCAAATCGGAGTATTTGACGCCATAAGCCGGCCAGGATAGCCCGCCATTAGTAACTCGAACAAATCCTTTCATTACAGGACTCACCAAATCTCCTGAAATCTTTACATTCATATTCAGTAATGCCTTGAATAGCTGCTCATCGCCATCATCGAACACAAAAAAAGCAGAAGGTCTGATGTTTCGGCCCATCACCTCACCATTGATAGTCTTGAGAGTTGAAACCATCTGGCTGTCGGTGAGGTTAATATTTACTACTGAGAACCCATTTGCCATAATGGAGTCATCCTGTATGCTTTTTATCTTTAGAGAAGCCCTGAGTGTATCTGCAAAGTGCGATAACCCAACATCCAACTGCTTTACCCTTAAATCATAAGCCTCCAGACTATCCACACGCAGCTTTAAATCAAGAGAAGGGCTACTCAACGGCCCGTCGGCCAAAATCTTCAGCGATGCCACTCCTGAAACAGGAAGTTTCTGTTGCATTATTTTACCTGCCAAAGACAAGTCAAAATTTTCAACAACGGCACTCATTCCGACAGAATTCCTCAACAGGTATTCACCTCCGGCCAGAAAACTGAATTCCGGATTCTGATGTGCCACCATCTGCAATGAGTCCATCGCAATTCTGGTGGAGTCTATTATTACTTCAGGACCCTTCCCAACCAAAGAAAACTGCTCGAAAGAAGTTGCTATATCCAGTTTTGGAATCTGGAACCTGAAGGGCATCTTCATATTTCCAAGCACCCGGCTACTGAGCGAGATAGAATCTGGCATCCAGAGGTTCAGACTGGCATCCCAGGTATCTTGTTGCATATCAGCATCAAGAGTGAGTAAATCTGCTTCCTGCCCGGAGGCTTTAATATCTTTTAAGGCAAGTTGTCCATTTCCCGAGAAACCATCAGGAGACAATAAGCCTGCACCCAAAAAATTCAAAGAACCAACCGTGGCAATGGTATCATAAGCCAAAGAATCAGATTTCATCAAAATATCTACCAGAAGAGAATCGGCTTGTCCGTTAGCGGTTCCACTCATTTTCAAAGAATTCCACCGGGCTGGCTGCACCACATAAGACTTAAAAGCTGTCAAATCATGCAAAACAACATCAAACACGGATGTTATGGTTCCCTTATCGCCATAACTGCCTTTGGCCGACAGATTTAGTGATGAATTCTCGAGCTGCAAGGTATCCAGAACAACCTTACCTTTATGAATCCGACCCGACATAAACAACGAGTCCACAGGTACGCGGGCGGCAACGGAGTGATGCATCAGAAAAGAAAACCCGGCATTCAGGGACTCAAAATCCTGCCCCGTTCCCCTGGCCTGCAAACTCATGTTAAGTAAGGTACTATCGCCCCATTCGGGCAGAAAGCGATCTGCCGGAAAACGTTTCACATTCAGGTTAAGGGTCACAGGAGAATTCTCTCGCTTTAGATTACCAGATGCCTTCAGGTCAAAAGTCCCCAAATCAACAGTAAAACGAGTGTGAACATCGGTTTTCCCGTCGAGAAAACTACCATCCAGACCAAATTCATTAAACCGATACTGGTCCCATTGTGTTCCCGACAAATCACCGTTGAGTTTAAGTGGCTGCTGACTTCCGGCCAGTCCGTTCCCGGAAATCTGAAGTTCTCCATTGAGCACAAGCGGCAGGTCTGACAACAACAACCACTCCTGCGGGTTCATATTCTGAAAAATGAGTTGGATATCCAGATTCGATTGATTCCGCAATGAATCATTAAGAGCATGGGTAAAGTTAAACACCGAGCCGTTGAGGCTCACCATTTGATTCTGATGAACAACTTCCAGATTAATACTCAGATTATTTCCCTTCACATCTGCCTGAAGGCTTACCGTTGGTGTCACTCCCAACCTAAAATCCGGCAATATCCATGCAAACTCTTTTAATTGGATTGGATCTGTCGCCAAATCTCCTGCAAGAGAATCCAATCCGGCATAATTTCCGGAAATGTCGAAGCGATTGAGAGACGTCACCAAAGCCAAATCTCTCACTGTCCATACAGACCCATGCTGCCCCACCAAAACCTGAAAATGTCTTATGTCAGTTATTCCATCCGGAGTGGTAAACCCCAGGTGCCTCAAATCCACTTCCATTTCCCCGGAGCTATAACGGCCCCCCACTTCTAAATTCAATCCGGAAATGTATTGCGGAATCAGCGTGTCGGACATCGACACATTGATGTGGCCATCACTTAGGGTTAAAGAGCCCAGGTTAAAAGTCATTCTCATCGGGCTTGAGGCACTATCAGGTTCTTCGTCAGAAACAGGAAAGATATCCTGAAAATTCCAGGAAGAATCGGGGTGTTGTACCAAATTTACAAGAGGTCGCTCCAGTTCGATGGAAGAAACCGAAACCCGTCCATAAATCAGCGGCCACAAAGAATAACGCAATGCCAGCCGATCGAGAGAAAGAATGGTGTCCTGCCGGGTTTTCCCCACCCACAATCCCTTAAGGGTAAGATTGGTGAAAAAACTGCCTTCAACTTTCTCAAGAGTTACTTCACCATCCAGCTGTTCATTGGCAATTTTAACTGCCTGTTTGCGAACAATCCCCCTAAACACTGAGGTTTGCGTAAAAAGCAGTAACATCAACACCAGAACCACCAGTCCGGTAAAAAAGTACAATATGTAACGTAATACTCTGTGCATATTCAATTAAATGGAATCGCTTGTTCTTTTCTTTAAAAAATCCAATGCTGTCCGGAAAAATCTCATATCCCGGTTTAGCTTACTTCATCACGCCACCGAAAACAGCTTCCTGCAACAACCAACCAATCAGTAAATTAATAGTTTGCCCCCATTCGGAAACCTAATTTAATTTTACTTTTTCCTCCCCTGTTTTGCTCACGGGATAATTCAATTTGGCCCCTTCCAGGGACATCCGGGAGTCGCATCCCAAAACCACACCAGGTATCCGTATATTAAATGGTCTATTTTTACAATACTTCGTTAAGCTTTCTCAGACGCCTGATTACCAAGTGGTCGCCTACGCTTCAACTATCTGACAATAAAACTTTGCGTCTCTGCGTTTAGACCTTTTTTTATCGGTGCATTGGGCTTAAAAAGCATGACCTATATTGAGATGAAACTGCCATTTTCCGGTATCTCCAAAAACCGGACGGGCAAAGTCAATCCCAACCGGGCCAATGGGAGTGGACACGCGCACTCCGGTGCCGGCAGCAAAACGAATTTCATCAAATTTAAAAGTATTTGCATCGCGCCAAACATTTCCATAATCCAAAAACAACACCATTCCAACAGGCCCAAATATCTTAATACGCGGTTCGACACTCCCTTCCAATACGGAGTTACCCCCAATGGGAATCTCATCCCGATCCAGAGGACCCAGCATTTGTCTGGGCCATCCCCGAACCGACTGGCTACCACCGGCAAAAAACCGTTCTTCGAAAGGAGTAACGGTTCCCCCCCCCCAGGGACGAATACTGCCAACCTTTAACCGCATGGCCAGCACTAATCCACTCCGGACAGGCTGATAGCGCTTCACCTCAAACAGATATTTAAAAAAGGGATAAGCTGAATCAAACAAAGAACTGTTGGCTCTGGTATTGACTCCCAGTGACCAGCCATCAGTTGGGTCGAAACGGGGATTAGCGGTGTAATACAGGAGTCCCAGCGAAACACCATTTTTGGAGTAAGTGGACTGATTCAGGTCCCGGAGGGAACGCTCAAAATCGGAAGTAATTTCAATATCCACGCGCTCGAAATAAAGCGATACAGACCCGGTCAGATAGTCACTGAAATTCTGATGAAGTGACAAATCACCACCCCAGATAAAAGATTCAAAACCCCTTTCTTTTCTTCGCCTGACCATAGGCTTAAGTTCCAGAGAGGACCTGGGGCCCAGGATAGACGGCTTAGTAATTTTAGCCTCAAAGCGGTAAGGCTCCAGAGCAGAATGTTTGGCATAAAAATTTGAACGCATAGTAGGCCCCGGAAAATTAAGATACCCCACATTCACAAAAGTTCTGAACTCATCTTCCCGGCCATAACCCAAGCCGAAACGGGTTGTCCAGCGGGGGGCTTCCTCTAAAGTCAGTTTAAGAGGAATCGTTTCCAGTTCCCGATTTGTAAGTCCGGCCTGAAGAGATGCAATCCTAAACAATCCCAGCTCATAAATTTGTTTCTGGGATTGAGCAAGTTGTCCGGAACTATAAACATCACCGGCAGCTATTGTCATCTGTTTTATGATGGCTTTTTCAGGGGTTCTTTCCAGGCCTTCAATAGTCAACTCTCCAAAACGGCACGAAGGCCCTTTTTCGATATTCCAGTCAACAGCAGCCTTCATGGTATCCCGGGAAAGAGAAATTTCGGGCTGAACATCCACATAAGCAAACCCCAATGAAGAAAACCAGGAAGCTATAGCCTCCTGATCGCCACTGACATTTTCGTCACGAAACCTCTTCCCTTCGGTTGTCTTAAGGGTTTTCTTTTCTCTTAGCCAGGCCCCGTCCATTAATATAGAATCCTCCTTGCCGGCGGCGAAAGTAAAAAAATCGACATCTCCAACCGTTACCGGTTCTCTCTCCACGATTCGAATCAACAAGTCCACCTTATATTTTCGGGGACGTATCTCCAGTTCGGGTTCCTTTATTTGAACATGCAGATAACCTTCGGACTGATAAAAAGCTTTCAGCTGGGCCTTGTTCATTTCCCAGGCTTCCGCACTGTAATAGGACGGTTGCTGTTTAAAAAAGAGTTTTCCTATCCAGGAAGCTTTATTGAAACTGATTTTTTCCAACAGCTCCCCATTATCAAAAGCCTTATTGCCTCTGATTTTGAGCTTTCTAATTTCCGCGTTTTCCTGAGAATAACCGGAAAAAACGACACAAAGAAACAGCACCGGAAATACCAGTTTAAAAATATTCCATTTCAAATTATCAGATAATCCCAGATTCCACATACTATAAAAGCAATCAACATGAACACAAAGTTCAATACAACTAATAAGCCCGGCCTAAAAGGCTCTTTTATTACCTACTCTCTTTATTTTCATTGTCTCAACTTTGACAAAAATATACCTTTTTATACTACCCTCAATCATTTCTACTGAAGCATCAAAAAAAACTTACGGGATATTCTGTCACTATGACTAATCCTGAAATGAAAAAAACAGGATTAAACTCCATGAGATATACTAAACAATACCCGAACCCTAAACCAAAGATCAACAAACCCTTTTTATCTCCCATCTTTTTAGTATGTTTTTTTCTGTTTTAAACCCACCAACCTTGGTTATTCTCCAAGCAACTCCCTGAATTAAAAAAACAAAACAACACCTAATCAAGTATTTAAATCAAAGGTGTTTAGCCACACAACTGTCATCCACAATAAAAAATGATGATAAAAAAGAAAAAGTCGTGAGAATCTACCATAAATTTTTTATGTTTGTAACATACAATATATATATGTTTTCATGATTTCAAAAAATTTTAACTACAGAATCTCAAACTCTTCTTTGTGTATGTGTATGTTGTGTACAACAAATCGCAAACACAGAGGAAGGCTTGTATGCATATAACAAGCATCACCAGATTTAGCAAAAAAGGCCTTCTCACAAAAAGAAGGCCTTTTTTGTTGAATTTACACCAGAAAAAAATCATTCTCCAACCTCAAAAGCCAATAGCTATGAGCACAAAAATCAGCAAAAAGGACGTCAATCAAGGTCAGAAACAAGCAAAACAGCATCTGCACAATGAAATAACCAGCCTCCGTCAGCAAATTGCAGAATTTCCGAAAAATAAAAGTAAGGTGATTAAACTCAATGCTCTCCGAACTTCGATGGGTATTTTTAAACACCACGGCCGTAACACTTACAAAATTCGCTTCAAATCCGGCGGGGGAGTGACCTCCACCCAACAATTGACCATAGTGGCCCACACTGCACGACAATATGGCTCCGGGGAGATTCACCTCACTCCCCGTCAGGAAATTGAAATCCTGAATATCCCTCTTGAAAATACACCCGGCGCTCTGGAAAATCTTCAGAAACATGGACTTGATATTTCACGTCATGATAACAACATACTCAACATAACAACTTCTGAAGATGCGGGCACCTCATACCAGGAAAAATTTGACACAATACCCCATGTCCTCACTCTGAACAGGATTCTGAATAACAAATCAGAATCTTCCCTTTCTCCCATCAAACTCAGAATAGGTTTTGCCAGTGATTATCGCGACAACAGCCTTGCGCGCTACAACGATATAGGCTTCATCGCAACTACAAGAGAAGGGAAACGAGGGTTCAGAGTTTTCATTGGAGGTGTGTCGGGCTCTTCGCCAGCAGCAGGGTATTTGCTATCCGGCTTTTTGGAAGAAAAAGAAATTCTTTATGTCATCGAAACTGTAAAACGCATCATTCAGGACAATAACGAACTGGTACCGCGTAATGGAACTAACCTAAGATCTGTCATTGATGCTCTGGGCAGAGAAAAAGCCTTTAAACTATTCGCCTCTAACTACCTGAAAATAAGAGGCGAAAAAAACAACAGATTAAACCTTAAGGAATTAAATTCTTCTGCAACAAACTCCCAGAAAACCAGTAATATCAACTATCCGCTTCTTTCACGCGAATGGGTGTACCGCTATGTCAGAGATCAAAAACAGTCAGGACTCTTTTCCGTGGAACTACCTCTAAACAAAGGAAGAATCAGTGCTACAAACATTGAAAAACTGGCCGGCTTCCTTGCCCCTTTTGGAAATGATGTCATTCGTCTGAGTATTCATCAACACCTTTTCCTAAGAAATATTCCCGGAGTACAATTGCTTCCCCTGCAGAATTTACTAAAAGAGATCCGCTTACAAAACAATGAGCGTAATTCCGACAATCCACATAATAATGGGTTCAACATTCCGGAACCTACAAGAAAAACCGTAAATATTTAGTTTTACAAGAAAAACAACAAACACTGAATTTCGTTTCTCTGCTCCAAGTTTGCCTGCGGTTGTTTGTTTTTCTAAATATTATGAATACCTCAGAATAAAAAGAAGTACGACTAAATCAATTATGAAAATTAAAATAACATCTCTGATCAAACAAACACCACCCATTGTTGGTTAATGTAAAAATATATTGCCGTGGAACTTAAAAACAAAAAAATAGCTGCCGTAATAAATGACATTTTCGAAGATCTGGAATTATGGTATCCGGTTATCCGCTTGCGGGAAGCAGGCGCAGAAGTCGTCCTGGCCGGGGAGAAATCCGGGAATCAATATACCGGAAAAAACGGATTGCCTGCAAGAGCGGACATTGGCTATGATGACCTGAATGCCGATGAATTTGATGGCATAATTATTCCCGGCGGATATGCACCCGACAAAATTCGTAGATACCCAAAGGTTCTGGAGTTTGTAAAGCAAATGGACGATTCCGGTAAACCCATTGGAATTATCTGCCATGCAGGTTGGGTAACCATTTCGGCAGACATTCTGAAAGAACGCCAGGTTACCAGTGTAGGTGCCATTAAAGACGACATGATTAATGCAGGAGCAAACTGGGTTGATGAGCCTGTTGTGACGGATAAAAACCTTGTTTCAAGCCGTACTCCCGATGATTTACCTGATTACATGAAAGCATATCTAAATTTGTTGAAGTAAGCAAGTTTACCGATTACAAAACATAAACACAGAAGTAAGTGTCGTACATTAATTAAAAACTAAAAGAACTTTTATGAAAAAGACATTGTTTTATTCATTTTTCTTCGTAATGGCCTTTATGTTAAGTGCTTGTGGCGGAAAAACCAATGTAGTTGATTCCGGAACCTACGAAGGAACCATTAAAGAAGTCGAAGCTGAGAAAACTGAAATCTACGTGGAAACCAGCGACGAAAAAACACTGGAACTTTACTTTACTGAAGAAACTAAGTTAACCCAAAACGGAACTGAGGTTCCCTTTTCAACATTGGAAGAAGGGCAGAAAGTGGAAGTTACAGTAGAGAAAGTTGGTAAACGACTGGATCCAAAATCTATCAAAATCTTAGAATAGCGATGGCGCAAATACCAGATTTCTGGCGAACAGAGATATGGCATCCGTTAACGGTTCATTTTCCAATTGCTCTCCTGGCATTTGCAACTATTTTTCTTATAGTCGGTTATTGGTTCAGGAAAGCCCATCCAACTTTTACCGGACAGATTCTTTTAGTTGCCGGAACTATTGGAGCATGGATTACTGTCTACACCGGTGGGCTGGCAGACGGAGTGGTGTCCCGTCAGATATGTGACCCCACTGTTCTGAAAGCGCATGAGAACGGAGCTTTTACTGTTGCCTGGCTTTTTTCCGCAGCATCAGCACTGGCCATCATCGAATATTTTGGGCTTTTCAGGAAATTCCGCAATCTGTTAATAATAGGGATAATTGGCCTTTCAGTTACCGGAACCGGATTTCTGATTTATACCGGGCACCTGGGTGCAACCCTGGTTTACCAGCAGGCCGCGGGAGTATATACCCCTTCGGAAGATTGCATTGAGTTTACAGAAACCGATTAAACGAGATTGTCTTAAAAGTAACAAATTGAAGAGAAAATGAAAGCCAATGCTTATCGACGGAAGCATTGGCTTTCATTTTTTTACACACACTTGTCACACAAAAAAGAAACAGGGACTTCATAAACAGCTTGTTCTTTCTAACCACTCAAACTGTCCGGAATTCACTAATCAGAGGATCCAATCTTTTCTCACAAACCACCTCCTATCACCTCCAAATCCGGAATTTCAACACTTCACCAAACTTTTGTAAATAATCAAAAATAAACCACTTTAAAAAACTCCTCACCTCAACCCCAATCACTTGTATACAAAAGACTTGTGATGCATTGACTTTAAATTTAAATTCTATTTCAACGAACTATTCTTTTGTCAATCTTGTTGCCAAACCGTGGAAAACCAGGCCATGCAATGGAAATACTGAATACCAGTACAACCGTCCCAATAACCCTTTAGGACGAAACGTTGCTGTTTGAATCAGGTGATTATCCTTTATACGGAATTCCAGCCATGCTTCTCCCGGCAATTTCATTTCTGCAAACAACAATAAACGTTTATCGGCTTTATCAGCATACAATACGCGCCAGAAATCCAGTGTATCGCCAGCCTGAATGTCGTTAACATTCGTTCTGCCCCGTCTTAAACCAACCCCTCCAAAAACCTTATCAATAAATCCCCTCAAATTCCAAAGCCAGGTAGCATAATACCAACCGGTTTCACCCCCAATACGCCATATCTTTTTAATACATTCATCCGTGTTAAAAACAGGTTCCATTCTGACATCTTTGAAACACCCAAATTCAGGCACTTTTAAATACTCCGAAATTTTGAAATCCAATCTTCCGCTAACGGTTGAATCTTTCCAGCTTGAAACGATTTCATTTTGCTCAGTTTTCCTAAATGCCTGCCTGATGCATTCTTTATAGGACAATGGATTCAGATTTAGCAGCTGATTTATTTCATCATCTTTAGCAACAACCTCAATTTTCATACTGTCAACCAAAGAAGAAGCGAGTTTGTATGATGTAGAAGTAATAAAATACAACCAATAAGAAGAAATCCTGGGAGTCATTACCGGAACAATCCAAATATTTCTTTTTAATCCGCGAACCGCTGCAAACTCCAGGAGCATCTCTTTGTAAGTAAGAATTTCGTTTCCCCCGATATCGTAGCTGTTATTGAATGTTTGTTCGTTATTCAGGATGCCGGTTAATACTCTTATGACATCCGAAATCCCGATGGGCTGACACCTGGTATTTAACCATTTCGGGGCCACCATTACGGGCAGTTTTTCCACCAAATCACGAATTATCTCAAAAGAAGCACTTCCCGACCCTATTATAATGCCTGCCCTTACGGTTGTAAGTGCATAGGTTCCTTTCCCTAATTCAAATTCCACATTCTTCCTTGAATTAAGGTGCTTAGAAAGTGTTTGAGAATTTACAATCCCACTGAGGTAAATTACCTGTTTTACTTTCGTCTGATTAACCGCCTCTCTGAAGTTGATGGCAGATTGTTTCTCCAGTTCATCATAATTTTTTGAAACCGACATTGAATGAACAAGATAATAAGCGAAATCAATATCATTCGGAATATTTTCAAGGGTGGCCACCTTATTTAAATCCACCTCAATAACTTCAATGCTCCCTTTGACCGAATCCTCCGGATGAAATTTTCTTTTATCCCGCACACAGCAAACCACGTAAAACCCCATTTCCACCAGAACAGGCAAAAGCCTTTTCCCAATGTATCCTGTTGCACCGGTTAATAATACCTTCATCATAACACAATTTATAGAACACCGTGTTTCGGCATACTTTCAAACAAAAGAAATTTTATTCAAATCCCCGTTAAAGCCACCTCAAGGTAAAAAGAATCGTGACAAAATGTGCAGGTTAATATATTTAGATTAGGTTATGGCCGTACATTAACAATCATACGACGATAAGCATATAAATTGGGTCGGCCGTTGTCATGAATCTCTAATATTATATAGATGGTCTTTCCACCCGCATCCTTTGGAATTTCAAATTTAACTGCGGTCGAGGAACTGCTCTGAATTGTTACAGTTCGGGTATAAGAAACATGTTCCTCATAAAAAGACCAGGAATAAACTAATGAATCGCCATCAGGATCTGTTGACCCGACTGCATTTTGTTCGATTGTTGAACCAACTGTTGATGTAATGCTTAATACCTGCCGGGTTTTATCGCCATTCAATACGGCAACAGGGTGGTGGTTGGCTTCTTCGTAGTTGTTGGTAATGTTCCAGTTCATCCGGGCAGCAAAATCGTTATTTATAACCTTTGCTCCACCTCTTTATCGACTCGGTACCCTCTTCACTGTTTCCAAACATATAGTAAAGGTCAAATTTTGATTCTCCCTCTTTCTCAATTTTAGGCACTTCAGACATACTCCGAACACCTTCTCTTTTAGTGAAACTGAAGCGACCTCTCCAGCCACTCTGATCAATTTGTTCAGGATCATTCAGGCCATTTGGATACACAGGCATGAAAGCAGGCGTGTCGCCTTCTGTGGCCCTTTGGGTGTCGGGGTATCAACCGCTTTAATACATCGTTTTGGAAAATCAATCAATGCACTCCAAGCGAATTCAAATATAATACCACTAACAAATAAAAAACAGCCACCGCCTCTCAACGCCCTAAATATCAACTCCATCACTAATGGCATAAGGAAATTAGGATGCGGGTTGAGCGTACACAAAAAATTGAAACGAAAAGTCCCCGTAAAAATCCTTCCTGAAATTGCTCCT
>NZ_JADQBH010000238.1 GCF_016278715.1 Marinilabilia sp.
AAAGCCCCAATTTTCTTCTCGTCACTCAAATCATCAAACTCATTTTGTGCCCTGACCAGTTCCTCAAACCAATCGCCCGCACCCAATTGATCTATGATTTCAAGATGATGCTTTTGAAGTTCTCTAATGAGTCCGGGCAAGCCGGTGGATTGTCGTTGATAACCATCATTTCTGCTGTGCCACGCATGTTGCTGCAGGGTCGAAAGCAACTCAGCACCAAGAATGCTGTGCCTTTTGGATGCCCGATGACAAGATGCTTCCACAAACCGGTAAAATGCAATATAGGATTCATCGCGTTTACTGGCCTGAAGTGTCTTGCGCTCCATAACACAACTAATCACTCTTCGCTGAAAGGTTTTCTCATAACTGTCCAGACTTTCCTTGACATCTCCTACAAAAGCCTGGAGTTCACCTTTATGGACAGGGCAATGGTTGTAGATCTGAAGGGTGATTTTAGCAAGATCGTACAAATCAAAAGAAAGGAGTTGGGAAAAGTTTAGTGATTTTAGCATACGTTATAAGGGTTTAGGAGTTATTATAACACTCTCAAACACAAACAAATTCACAGCCTGGATTTTCCAGGTCATGATACGCGTCAGAGTGCTATGTTTTACTGTTTTTACGGACCTGCAGGCTTAAAGGTTTCAAAAATATTCCGTTTAATCATCCGAAAAAAACAAGCTTAAAGTCCTTTCCCCGAGATACCTGTTCCCTGAATTTTACGAAATAAATCCAGTGCATATACATCCGTCATTCCGGAGATAAAATCGATAACTGTCTGAACCCTGAGATGGACAGGCTCATCCTCAGCCACTTTGTATTGCTCGGGAATAAACGGCAGTAACAATCTGGAATAATAGTGCTTAGGAGCCAAAACAGCTTTGGTAAATTCGTCAAGCAGGGTTCCAAGTATTTTAAACCCGGCAATTTCAATCTCCACCACAGAGGGATGCCGGTATATCCGCTCAAATCCCACACGGGCGCAATTTCTCATTGCTGAGTCCATGCTGCCTGTTAGCTTATCAATTAGGGCTCCCCTGAATGATCCTTCCATAATCTGGTCGTGATTATTCATGAAAATATCGGTACAGGCTCCAACCAGTTTACCAATCACGCCTGCTCTCAAATAGCCAATCTGTTCATTGGTATCAGTAACTTCATTACAGACCTCTTCAATTCGATGAATCTGATCGCTGTCGGCAACCGGATCATAAAAAGCCATCAGCAAATCCTGCGTTTCACGGGTGGATAATATACCCAGTTTATGTGCATCTTCAATATCCATCAGTTGGTAGCAAATGTCATCAGCAGCCTCAACCAGGTAAACAAGGGGGTGACGGGCAAATACGCCAGGAGAAGTTTCTTTCAATCCCAGCTCGGAAGCAATGTCCGAAAATATCTCCTTCTCGCTTTGAAAGAATCCATACTTCTTGAGAGTCGGATTCCCGGATGCATAAGGATACTTAACAATTGACCCCACAGAAGTATAGGTCATCGCAAATCCCCCTGTGCGCCGGCCTGAAAATTTATGGGTCAGTACTCTCAGGGCGTTGGCATTGCCCTCGAAATCCACAAAATCGTTCCACACCTCAGGCGCATTAATCATCTGTTCAAGATATCTCCCGTTTCCATGTTTAAAAAAATCTGATATTGCTTTTTCCCCTGAGTGCCCAAACGGAGGATTTCCCATGTCATGGGCCAGACAGGCCGCAGCAACCACCGAGCCCAGCTCCTGGGTCAAAGAAAATTCATCCCCAAAACGAGAGAATAGAACCCGGGATACATTATTGCCCAGCGAACGTCCTACACTTGCCACTTCCAGACTATGTGTCAGTCGGTTATGCACAAACACACTTCCCGGCAACGGAAACACCTGGGTTTTGTCCTGCATTCTTCTGAACGGTGAGGAAAATATCAACCGGTCGTAATCCCGCTGAAACTGAGTGCGGTCGTGATGCCCGCGATTTTCGGATGCTCCGGTGCGCTTAGTAGATAATAGATTGTTCCAATCCATAGGCTCTTTCATTCAGTAAATGGTGGTCCGGTATTTTTTCATCTCCTTGTCCAAAAGACGAGCATTTCCATCCGTAACTTTATTCATCAACTTCCAAAAACCCGGCCCATGATTTTTCTCTTTCGTATGACACAGTTCATGCAACACTACATAATCAATCAAATGTTGAGGCAACCGCATCAATTGCAGATTCAGATTTATATTATTGACAGAAGAGCAACTCCCCCATCTGGATTTAAGGTTCTTTATAAACACTTTATTGACCTTGAATCCATTAACCCCGGCAAAATGCCTCACCCTTCCGGGAAGCATTGCTTTGGCCTCTAACCTTAATCCTTCCTCTATCGCCTGACGAATGGCCGTTTGAACCCTTGCGTCAGTCACATTCAAAAATCGAGGATAAGCAACACGTAAAATGCCGTCTTTCAATCTCATACGTATCTTTTCACTCTGGTGACGCTCCACCCGTAACTGAAAAGTACGACTGCGAAATTCGGTCTGCTCATTAAAGATGGTCTTCATTTGTTCATGTTCTGCCATACGGGACTGATTCTGTTGAATCCAGAATCGCTTCTCCTCAACAAACGTCAAAGCTTTTCGAATGGAATAACCGGAAGGAAATAAAACTACAACTCCCTCGAATGGTTTCAGTCGAATGGACAAGCGCCGGCAACGGGCGTCACTCCTAAAAAGTACCGGCCCGATACCATCAATATCTATTAATGAGGTTTGTGTTGACATAACATCACAAAGGTAAAGTTTTCCCGCTATTGCCAAACAGATGATTACTAACGTAAATTAGCTTCATTAAAAAATGGCTCATCACAAATATGAGTGTCTATTTAAATTGTTGTGTTCATTCAAAAAAAGAAATTCCAACAATAATCAAAACATACGACACCTTCAGCGTCGATATTTGGTGCTTGACAAAAGCTATAAACATAAGAGCCCTTCAGGCTCCGCTCCCTTCAATAAAGGGACATTACCCCGAAAACTCTATTTCCCTCAATTATATAGGCATGACCCCGAATGGTCAAATATTAATAGATGTAATTTTCATGTAAGAATTGACCCCCAAACTTAATTATACGACACCTTAAGCGTCGATGTTTTATGTTTGGCAAAAGCTATTTACATAGGAACCCTTAGGCTCCGCTCCCTTCAATAAAGGGACATTACCTCGAAAACTCTATTTCCCTCAATTATATAGGCATGACCCCGAAGTGGGTCAAATATTTATAGATGTAATGTATGTGTAAGAATCGACCCCCTAAGTGGGTCGTACCAATTTTGTGTGATGGTTTGGTATTTTCGATTGTGGTCATTTTTAAATGTTCAAAGAGTACCCATCATTATGATGAACAAAAAAATAAAATGCTTTTTCCCTGTAACGAATTAATACCTTTGTGCGTCCCACTTCAGATTATGTTTTTTTACAAAAAAGAAAGTAATTCAGGCATACTGTTACTTAAATCAACTTTTTTGTTCCATTTCATCACAAATGTGTCCGTTCGCGAACACACCTTGTTTCATAATCAGACAGTTTTTGAAATTGCTAAAACAACAAATAGCCACCTAAAGAACTGTTTTACAAAATATTGAACAGTTTGGCAAACCAATTGATAGAAAAACTCAGAGAAAAACACACAAAACCAGATACCATGAGCAACAGTATTATCAAAGTAGAAGGCCTTCACAAATCGTATCAAATGGGCAACAATGCCCTGCATGTTCTGAAAGGTATTGATTTGGACATAAAGGCCGGCGAGATGGTTAGTATCATGGGCTCATCGGGCTCGGGCAAATCTACCTTACTGAACATTCTTGGAATTCTTGACAACCACGACAGAGGGAGTTATTACCTGGACAGCGTGAAGATTGAGAAAATGAACGAAACCCGGGCTGCTCGATTTCGCAACAATTACATTGGTTTCATTTTTCAATCGTTCAACCTCATCTCTTTCAAAAATGCCATGGAGAATGTGGCATTGCCGCTTTTCTACCAAAACGTAAGCCGCAAAAAAAGAAATATGAAAGCGTTGGAGTATCTGGACCGCTTGGGGCTGAAAGAGTGGGCCAACCATTTGCCGTCGGAATTATCGGGAGGACAAAAACAACGAATTGCCATTGCCCGGGCGCTTATTTCGGAACCCAAAGTGATATTGGCCGATGAGCCAACTGGTGCTCTGGACTCCCAGACTTCCTTTGAAGTGATGGATATTCTACAAGAGGTCAACCAGCTGGGAATCACTGTCATTATTGTTACCCACGAGGACGACATCGCTCATCGCACCCAGCGAATCATACGGCTCAGAGACGGATTGATTGATCGCAACGAACTGAATGGAAAATATGAACCGGTTGCTGCCGGTGATATTTTTACGTCCAACTAATTCCAGATAAAAACCATCACTCAATAACCAAGCACTATGTTCAATTCGCTGCAAGAAATACTCTCAACCCTCAAACAAAATAAGCTTCGGGCCATCATGACCGGATTTAGTGTGGCATGGGGTATTTTTATGCTTATCCTTCTGCTGGGGTCGGGCAACGGACTACAGAACGGGATGGAAAACAACTTCCGTGGCACCGCCAAGAATGCCCTGTGGATCTGGAGTCGTCAGACACAGGTTGCCCACGAAGGGTTGCAGGCGGGTCGCCGCATTCAGTTTACCGATGAGGATTACGACATGCTGGTCAATCATTTCGATGATGACATCTCCGATATATCCGGTCGTTTTCGTCTCTGGGGAACTGGCACCGTCACCTATAAAAGTGAATACGGCGATTACGATCTGGAAGGTGTTATGCCGGAGTTTAAAAACATCCAAATAGTGGACATTGACCAGGGGCGTTACATCAACGACCTGGACATTAAACAATTCAGAAAAGTCGCTATCCTTTCGGTCCCCGTAAAAAAAGCTCTTTTCAAAGAAGAAGATCCGATAGGAAAATATATCCGAATTGACCAGGTTCCCTTTATGGTAGTGGGTACATTCATCAACCCCGAGCGACGCGATGATGAACAAATTTACATACCGGTAAAAACGGCCCAGCGGGTATTTAACGGAAGCAATAAACTCAACGAACTGGCCGTTGCAACCAATGCACTCACCGTAGCCGAGAACAAACGAATTGAAGAAGCCATCAGGACCACACTTATGAAGAAGCACCGAATTGCTCCTGACGACAAGCAGGCCCTTGGTATCTGGAACACCCTGGAGCACTTTAAACAAGCCCAGGGTGTGTTTACCGGCATTCGTATCTTCGTATGGGTCATTGGTATCATGACCATTATAGCCGGAATCGTGGGCGTCAGTAACATCATGATAATTCTTGTCAAGGAACGCACCAAGGAGATAGGCATCCGCAAAGCTATTGGGGCCACCCCCTGGTCAGTGATCAGGCTAGTGCTGTCCGAATCGGTTTTCATTACCACCCTGTCAGGATTCTTTGGTCTGGTAACCGGAATGGGACTGATGGCGGTCGTGTCCATGGTTCTACAAAATATGGCAAAAGGCAACCCCAGTATCGAAAGCACTTTTTACAACCCGTCGGCCAATCTTTCAGTGGCTGTATCGGCCCTGGTAGTGCTGATTGTCGCCGGCCTAATTGCCGGCTACGTCCCGGCACGCCGCGCTTCTGCTATCAAACCTATTGAGGCATTGCACGACGAGTAAACCAGCCAATTGAATATTGAGAAAGGAGAAGCCACTTATTGTTAAAAATTAAAACTAAATACCGTGTTTGACTTAGATCGCTGGCAGGAAATATTGAATGCCATAAAACAAAATAAATTTCGTAGCATACTTACTGCTTTTGGTGTGTTCTGGGCAATTTTCATGCTGGTTGTGATGACCGGTGCAGGAAATGGCCTGATAAACGGGGTGACCAGTGGTTTCAAAGATTTTGCCACCAACAGCGCTTTTATGTGGTCCAACCGAACCACCATTGCCTATCAGGGTTACGACCGCGGAAGATGGTGGAGCATCAACAACGACGACATGGAAACCATCCGTACTGAAATAGAGGGCGTCGATGTAATATCTCCACGCTTGCAGGGATGGAACCTCCGCGAAGGTCAGAATGTGGTACGTGGAGAAAAAGCAGCAGCATTCAATGTGATGGGAGATTATCCGCAATACCGGAAAATAGACCCTTGCACCATGCCCTGGGGGCGCTACATCAATGATGAGGACATCAAACTCAAAAGAAAGGTTTGCATCATCGGCGAAAACGTTTACGATGTAATGTTTGAGGAAGGCGAAGACCCTGTTGGAACATATTTACGCATTAACGGAGTTTATTTCATGGTGGTGGGCGTCTTTAAATCCAACAATCCTAATATTAACATCGGGAGCAATAAAAAAGAGACCATATACCTCCCGTTTACCACTATGCAACAAACATTTAACTACGGCGACGAAGTGCATTTCTTCGGATTTACTGCCAAACCGGGAGTAAATGTTCAGGGCATTGTGGACGAAATAAAACCCCTGATTAAAAAACACCATAAAATTGCCCCTGAAGACGAGGAAGCCATAGGCGGATTTAACGTCCAGAGCGAATTGCAGACCATGGAATACACCTTTCTCGGAATTAACATCCTGATTTGGGTAGTGGGCATCGGAACACTAATTGCCGGGGCGGTCGGAGTCAGCAACATTATGCTGGTAATAGTAAGAGAACGGACCCGGGAGATTGGCGTACAACGTGCAATTGGAGCAAGACCAGCGATAGTAATCGGACAGATCCTTACCGAGTCAGTATTCCTCACCACGGTTGCAGGATTTCTGGGGCTCGCATTTGGTACGTTGATTCTGCATCTTACCGACTTAGCCCTTTCGGCTGCCGCAGCAGGGGCTCCGGAAGATGAAATGACTTTCTTTGCCAATCCTGAAGTAGGACTCCCGCTGGCTATCGCAGCACTGGTTATGCTTATTCTGGTTGGCCTGTTCGCAGGACTGATTCCTGCAATGAAAGCAGTAAGAATTAAACCCATTGATGCACTAAGACATGAGTAATCTCTGTGACCACTGTGGTTTTATTTTTTAACCACGGAGAGCACAGGAAAACACAGAGGATTAAAATAAAAACAAGAACAATTAAAAATACGGGCACCAATGCCTTTTAAAACCTGAACAAAATGAAAAAGTTTTTTAAAATTCTGATGGTAGCAGTATTGATAGCCCTTGTAGGATGGGTCGTTTTCTACCTTTACAACCAGACCAAAAAATCGCCCGTGGTTTTTGAAACCAAACAACCTGAAGTCACCAACATTATCAAGAAAACTGTGGCCACAGGTTCCATAATACCACGAAAAGAGATCCAGATTAAACCTCAGGAATCGGGCATTATTACCGAAATCTACGTCCAGCCCGGTGACCTGGTGACACAAGGCGATTTGCTGGCAAAAATTCAGATAGTCCCGGAAATGCTGCAGGTCAACGAAGCTGAAAACAGACTGGCAAAAGCCCGCCTTGCTTTCGACAACGCAAAAATTGAATTTGAACGCTCAAAGGAACTTTACGACAATAAAGTTATTCCCGAATCTCAATTTCTGAGTGATCAACTCTCGTTCCAAACCTATAAGAAAGACCTGGAATCTGCAAATAACAACCTTGAACTAATCAAAGAAGGAGTTATCAAGAAAGCCGGAGCCCAGACCAATACACTGATTCGGGCTACCACTTCAGGAATGGTGCTGGATGTGCCCATCGAAATCGGAAATTCTGTCATCAAAAGTAACACCTTCAACGACGGAACCACCATTGCACTGGTTGCCGATATGGGAGAGATGATATTTGAGGGAAAAGTGGACGAAACAGAGGTGGGAAAAATCAAAGAAGGAATGCAGCTCTTGCTAACCATCGGAGCACTGGATGAAGAAGAATTCAAAGCTAACCTCGAATTTATCTCCCCAAAAGGAGTCGAAGAGAACGGAGCCATTCAATTCGAGATAAAAGCCGCTGTTGAATTGCAGGAAGGAAGTTTTGTAAGAGCTGGATACAGTGCTACTGCCGACATCGTTCTCGATCGCCGCGACAGTGTTCTCGCTATTCAGGAAAAGCTAATCACCTTCAAGGACGATTCTACCTTTGTGGAAATAATGACCAGTCCTCAGGTATTTGAAAAACGCATTGTTAAAACCGGGCTTTCTGACGGCATCAATATCGAAATTGTTGAAGGTCTGAAGCAGGAAGACGAAGTGAAAATACCTCAGTCGTAAGTTTATTATCACATAACCAACAGATTAGAACACAAATTATGAGAAACATAACAGCCATAATAATGCTTCCGCTGTTGATGGCTTTCACGGGAGCAAATGCTCAACAGCCGGAAAAATGGAGCCTGAAAGATTGTATTGATTATGCCAAAGAGAACAATTTGTCTATTAAACAGCAAAGCCTGAATACAGAATATCAACAAAACAATTACGAACAAAAGAAACTCGACCGCATACCCTCTGTCAACGGGAATGTTGGCTATCAGGTGAGTTTTGGACGTGTACCTGATGATACCTCCTACGAGATTGTAAATCAAACCACACAATTTGGCCGCTTCGATTTAGGAGCGTCAGTTCCAATAATTCAGGGGTTTTCTCTTCAGAACCAAATCAAACGTGATAAAGCAAACTGGCAGGCATCCCGAAAAGAACTGGAAGCCGCCAAAAACGACCTGGCGTTAAACATTACCTCTTTGTACCTACAGGTTTTGTTTGACAAGGAGTTGCTGGATGTGGCACGCGAACAATTCAGTGTGGCAGAGGAACAGGTGGAAAACACGCAGAAACTGGTGGATGCCGGACGGGTAGCCGAGGGCAACCTGCTTGAAATAAAATCACAAGCCGCCAGGGAAGCACTTACTGTTACGCAAATGCGAAACAACCTTTCTCTATCACTGTTAAGTCTGGCTCAGGCTCTCGACCTCGAGGAGACTCAGGGGTTTGATATTGTAGTGCCTGAAATCCCGGAATTGAATCAGAATGTCCTGACACCTCCTGCCGAATTATTTAATCAGGCAGTGGAAATTATGCCACAGATTGAAGCCTCGGAATACAATCTGGAAAGTGACCGTTTTGCATTGAAAGCAGCCAAAGGACAACTTTATCCCTCTCTTAATCTGGATGCAGGATGGAACACCACTGTTTCAAAAAAAGAGAGCACCGTAAACTTCGACTTTGCCCAAAGCTTTAGTGATAACTCCACAGAATATATTGGACTATCATTGAGAATTCCATTATTCAACGGTATGGCCACACGCAACAATGTTAAAAACTCCAAATTGAGCATTCAAAGCGCTGAGCACGAATTAAATAAGGAAAAACAAACTCTTCGAAAGGAGATTCAACAAGCTTATGCCGATGCTCAGGCCTCTTTCCAAAAATACACTTCAGCTGGAACGGCTGTTGACTCCTATAAAGAATCATTGCGTTACACCGAGAAAAAATATGCCGTAGGCCTGGTGAGTCCTGTTGACTACAGCGTTGCAAGAACAGACTATTTAAAGGCACAGTCCGACTTTCTCCAGTCAAAATATGAATACGTCCTTCGCACCAAGGTGCTGGACTTCTATACAGGTGCACCATTAGTACTTGAATAAATTTCCCTTACTGTCAAAACGCAAAAAGGCGCTGCACGTTAACCGGCAGCGCCTTTTGCTAAACATTTCAGAAATCTTCTCTTACAACATACGGTTATTATTAGTGCCACTAAGGTTTTTTCAGTCTTTAATAAGAACCCAACAAATACAAGGCTTTCAACCGTCTGCAGTCTAAACCTTTAACGCCGGGCCGTCGACAATCCTTTAGCGGCCAGTGCGTGGCACAAATTTATGAATCCAAGGGATTTAATTTTCGTAAATGACAGATTCTAAAACGGTAATAACGTGCTACATTGAGTTTGTCCAAATGCAGTAATTGGTATTTCCCTGCAAAGATTATTTGAGAGTCACCTCAAACTCCAGTTCAAAATCATCGAAAATCAGATTATCTCCAAGATTATCAAAAAATGAATCTGACCCATAACGTACGTTGTATTTTGAACGATCCACCACCAGTTTTCCTGCGAATGTTTTGCCGTCCACTTCGGCTTCGAAAGAAACAGGGTTAGTTTGACCCTTTATGGTCATACTACCGGTAAATCTGTATTTTCCCGATTCAACTTTCTCACCATTCTTAATCTCAAGTGTAGCAATTGGATATTCATCCACACTAAAGAAATCATCCGACTTAAGATGACCTACCAATTGCGCTTTGGAATCTTCATCATCAATATCATAATTGCTGATGGAGGTCATGTCGGCTACAAATTTCCCGGAAACAAAGCTGTCTCCTGATTTTTCCAGATAACCCGACAACAACTGAATCTCCCCGGTGTGCGAGCCGCCAACTTTTTTTCCTGTCCAGACAATTTTACTGTCTTCAACATTCAGTTCACTCTTCTGTCCATAAGCCGAAGGGGCCATCACAAGAAGTCCCAGGGCCATTATTAATGTTGAAATTCTTTTCATAAGTTTCTCCTTTTATTTGTATTCGTTTTAGATAAAACAAATACACATAAAAAAAGTTCTGAACGAAAAAAGGGACATTTAACAGACAATATAAAAATATAAGTGACTCACTGGAAGAGCACAAGGCAGAAGCTAAGAATTCAAAACTTTTAGCTACTGGGTTATTACTTTCAACTCTTTACCGATTTTGATAAATGCAGCGATCGCTTTGTCGAGATGTTCTTTTTCGTGAGCTGCCGATAGTTGAATACGTATTCTTGCTTGTCCTTTAGGAACAACGGGATAATAAAAGCCTGTCACATAAATTCCTTCTTCAAGCAGGCGGGTAGCAAAGTCCTGAGACAGTCGGGCGTCATACAACATCAGCGCCACAATAGCCGAGTTGGTTGGTTTAATATCGAAACCAGCCTCAGAAATCTTTTGTTTAAAGTAAGCGGCATTGTCCATTAATTTGTCCCTGAGGGCCGTGGATTCACTCATCATTTCAAAGACTTCAGTGGCAGCTCCTACGATCGAAGGAGCCAGAGAATTACTGAACAAATAAGGACGCGATCGTTGACGAAGCAGTTCAATAATCTCTTTTTTCCCGGTAGTGTAACCACCAAGAGCACCGCCCAGGGCTTTCCCCAAAGTTCCGGTAATAATATCAACCCTATCCATCACATTATGATACTCATGCGTACCGCGGCCTGTTTTTCCTATAAAACCTGACGCATGACTGTCGTCCACCAGCACCAGGGCATTGTACTTATCGGCCAAATCGCAAATTTTATCCAGGGGAGCAATATCGCCATCCATAGAAAACACCCCGTCGGTCACAATTACTCTGAACCGCTGACTCTGCGAATCCTTTAGTTGTTGCTCAAGGTCATCCATGTTCGCATGTTTGTAACGATATCTGGCTGCCTTGCAAAGTCTTACTCCGTCGATAATACTGGCATGGTTCAGTTCATCAGAAATAATGGCATCTTCGCCAGAGAAAAGAGGCTCAAAAACACCTCCGTTGGCATCAAAACATGCGGCATATAAAATGGCATCCTCCATGCCGAAGAAAGAAGCAATCTTTTGCTCCAGATTTTTATGTAAATCCTGGGTTCCACAAATAAACCGAACGGAAGACATACCGTAACCATGCGAATCCAGGGCCCGATGAGCTGCATCAACAACCCTGGAATGAGCCGATAGTCCAAGATAATTATTGGCACAAAAATTCAACACCTTCTCCCCTGTATTCAACGTTATTTCTGCTCCCTGCGGAGAGGTAATCACCCGCTCTTTTTTGTACAATCCGGCTTCCTCTATATTGTCAAGTTCTTTTTGCAGATAATCTTTGTATTTACCGTACATAGCGACTTTTTTTAGTTATAAATCAAAGTTAAGCAAAGTGCCCTGAGAAAAAAATGACAATTGATACTTAAAACGTATATGAGCCGTTAGGATACTCAGAATAAGACCCGGGGAATTCGTTACAGGAAAAAGGTTAACTGTGAAAAACACTAATAAACTGATAATCTTTGCAAAAAGAGGGATTGTCATTTTATTGTTCATGGTACACTAACGGTTATTTACCAAAATAAACCCGGCATTACTCAAATAGGGCCCCTTCAGCCCACAGGATGGTTAAGCTTTTTATTATTTTTGAACATTTATTTAACACCCATTCCCAAAATCTTTAATGTATGCAGGAAGTTAAAGGGTTCCCCCCAACTGCCTTGGAGACCCTTAGGATGTTGGCCACATTTACGAATTCTTCAGTAGCACTGACTGTAGAAACCGAAGGACCTGTTTCCTTTATCTACGCCGAATCAGGCGAAGAACAAAAAGGAGAAGTTCTTCTAAGGCAAGCTATTGAACAAACCGCAAAAGTTGGCAGGGGAATCAAAGGATGGTTCGAGCTGAACGATCCACTGTTTGTGCATCCATTCAAATGGGGCCGGTTCATCAACTTAAATTCAAAACAGCTCAACGGAAATAATCGTCTTTGCCTTTTTTCAAATAACTCAAGCTACTGGAATCCATCTCAAAACCTGTTAAT
>NZ_JADQBH010000252.1 GCF_016278715.1 Marinilabilia sp.
TTTATCGTTTTTAGAATTAAGGATCAAACGTACAAAGTTCAAGTTCACTTCTTTGCCATTCAGATAACGCAAGACAATATCCTCTCGCTCAATAATATTAAGGCAATTAGGGAAGTGCATGTCTTTCCATATCCTGTCATGTTTTTCAACAAATTGAGATAAAATTAGCTCTGCTGACTTATTGTAAAACAATAAAAAGCTCTTTAGCTCATTATCATAGTAATTAACAATCTGTTTTTGATGTAATATAGCTTGGACATCAATCTTTTCTATGTCCAAAAGCTTACAAAAAGCTTTTTTATTGACATTTTTATAGATAGACAAATTTGCAGATAATTGCCAAAACGTTTCCTGAAAAGTCCACCACTCTAATGATTTAAATAAACTCAGAATATTATCACTATTAATTTCGTGCCAATAACGAATAATAACAGTCCAAATTTTACTTACCTTCTCCTTAACTTGCTTAATATCATATTCTGTCCTATTTTTTAAATAAAGTTTGTTATCGATATAAAGTTTGACATGATATAGCTCGATAATATCATTTATATCATATATTTTATCTTCTGAAAAATTCCTCAATACATTTTCGGCAAGTTCCATATTTGGAAAACAAGCTATATCATTTACTGGATAAAAATGGACTCGTTTTGCATTCATAAAGACAATCTTTATTTATTCATCTCTCATTCTTTTATTTCCGGGACTTCAAAGATCATGGGTACATTTGATTTTAATGCCTTACCTGCAGCAATCGCCTGTCTAAATTTTAAATTTGGTAACGTATTCGCTATTCCTTGACCAAAATAATTTGCGAGAAACTCGCTACTAGTTTTATCAAATTCCTGAAAGGCAATAATGGTATTGCATTGGGTCAAAACTGTTTTTGATACATTTGCCGTTCGCTGAGCTATTACGAGTAACCCAACATCATACTTTCTACCTTGCAATGCTATTTGTGCAATACTATTCAATAGTGACTGCGAAGATTTATCAGCAATACCAACAAAATTCCATTCAGGTATTACTGTGTGAGCTTCTTCTAGCACAAAACAGACCTTATGTCCAAAACATTTCTCAGTTTTTGCTAAATCAAATAACGCTTTAAATAATTGTCGTGTGTACTCTAATATACTTGCTGTATTTGACACATCAGGTAATTCAAAAATACTTAGTCGTGCCTCAGGATTTTTCAGAAATGTAGTTATGGAATCCTTTAAAGTCTTACTAATAAATTCATCTGCCTTTTTTAATTTTTCTTTATTTTGCTGATTCCCAAATCTTTCTAATTCCGATGCAACCCATTCAAAACATCCATATAATTTCTTGTCGTTTTCATCAGACACTATTTTTGCTGGAGCTAAATCAGAAAATTTTCCTTTATATTCTCCAGTAAAATCAATACATATAACTTTTACATCATCATCCCTTAAAAACTCCCTGATTAAATTCCGTGAAAAAACAGATTTTCCAGTGCCAGTAACTCCAAGAACAGCTGTATGATGAGTTAATGCTAATTCTTTATTTATGATCACAGGGAAATTTGTGCTGGGGATTTCTCCAATTTTATATTCATTTGACAATATCTCCCCATCAGGAATATCGGCTGCAACATAGACTGGAGAATTTATGGAGGGAACCCACCCAAATTGTTCAAACCTTACTTTCTCATAACTCCATGTTCCCAATTGAATTGCTTCCCCAATTATCAATCCTGTTTCATTTTTGTTTTCAAGGGTTTCAATCTTAGTTTCTCCTTCAACAATTTGATAATAAACGGTTGTTTTCTTTTCTCCTACATTTACTTCTAATAATTGCCCCTCTTGGATTTCTGTTTTGGAATTATATATAAATCTAATTTTTCCTATGTTAGATCTTTCAGTCACAATCCCGATGAAGGAATCGAGATATTTTGTTTCGGGTACTTCCTTGATTTTGTAGATAATATCATCCGTGTGACCATTATAAACAGATTTATTTTCAAATATTTTATTGATTTCGTTTGTAGTAAGAACTTTAACCCATTGCTCTTGATTTAAAAGATAAGAATCAAGAACAAGTCCTTTACGCAATGTTTTGGCATTTTCTATTGAATATGTAAACTCAACAAAATCAAATGACTTAATTGTTTCTTTTCGTTCGGGAAATAATTTTACTAAGAAGGTATTTTTAGATTGCACACCAAAAATTCGGCCGATTGCATTATCCATTTTATCTGATGAGTCCCTTTCAAATAAACTATTTAGAATTGAAGCTATAGAGCTTAGGTTGAATATCATGAAAATAACCCAATATAATAGCAAGTAGTTAAATTCATCACTATTTAATCCAAACTGTTTTAGGGCTCCCCAAAGAAAAAATGCAGAGAAAAGTGTTTCAGGTTTTCCGATTTGCCTGTTAATTCTGGAGAAGAATTGAACATACTTATGCTCATTAATTAATGGCTTTTCCCGCAACCACATAAGAAGATAACTACTTATTGCCAGATAAAATGTTGTTTCAAGAAAAACCCAGAAAATCCAATTCCTATTGTTAGGATCCACTAACAAAAGTGAAATAGCGGCGGTTACAGCATTGATAAAAACATTTGAATCCTTTGAAAAGTGTGGTTGATCAATTAATGAAAGAAGAATTAGTAGCAAGAACCCGGAAGTGAACCAGAAATCATTCAATAAAAAGTCAAAATTTCCTTTAACGTACCAGCCTATAAAAACCAGCAAAATTAAGGATAAGCCAAGAAAAATTAACCGGGTTCTTCTATTCATAATACTTAGTTTTCTATAATTGCTACTTTTGAAAGAAGAAGGTTTAATTTTTCTTCAAGTAGGTTTATTTCATCCATTATGATTTCAATGAAATTTCTCATTGGATAAATAAGACTTTCAAAATCGCTCTGCAACATTGTTTTCGGTACTAAAACAATGACCTTTCTTAATTCAGTTAATTTAATCCCTAAAACTGTTGTTCCTGATGCCCTCCCTTCCATATCTCCTTTTGCATCAGCCCCTTTTAACCAGTAGTACAAAAGCAAAGAACTAATCTTTTGTTTATTTGCACGAAGCGCAAATAGCCTTTGGCTTATTATGAAATCACTATAGTTTGCCAAATACAACAATTCTCCCATTGGAGCTTCCGACGTCATTATTAAATCACCTTGTAGTAAAGGATCTATCATCCAATTTTCATAATTATTTGCGTTGGTATATTTAATAGATTCTTTTTTGACTATTCGCCCATTATTAACATTCATCGCAGAAATGACCGGAAAAATATTCTCACCTCTTTTAATATCATACAAATCCATAAGAGCTTTACTTTTTCCTCTATGAGATATTATTTCTTCTAGAACATTTTCAAGTTCATTCACTTCCCACCCCTCCGGAATCTCCTTCTCCAACTCCTCATTAAAAACCATCTTCCCACCAGAACTCTTGTACGGTTTCCCGTTTTCATCCGGAAACTCAAAGTCCACAAACCACTGCTTATAGATAGCCTGGGCGGTTTCTTCAAGTTTCTGAATGAGTTGGTTATTCAGGGCAATCCTGTTTTTAACAGTGTTGTATTCTTCTACAATAGCTCGCTGGGTTTCTATTGATGGAACCGGAAGTTTCATATTGCAGAAATCTTCCCACTCCAAACTTCCACGTACTCCTCCAACCGCATAAAAACAAGCTTCCCGGTCGAACTCAGGGCGTGAAAACCACATCATCAAATATTCTGGCAAAAGTTTGTTTTCATCTTTAACCTCAAAAACAGGATATGCCTGTGAGATAATTGCTTCATCAAATTTTTGTAGCAAAGCAACAGGCATTTTTCCATCCCGACGTACCTGCATAATACTACATGCAAACTGATTTTTGCGGATGATTTTATAATTCCGCATATTAGCTCCTACTATATTGGCCACGGAAGGAATAAAAAGCTTGTTGATGGTAAGGCCTAAAAGCAAATCAATTTTCAGATCTTTGTTGCGTTCATCAACAAGTTGTATGTAGTCTCCTATTGGCTTATAGTTCGATTGCATACCCCAGCTCCTTAAATACGTTCAACAACTCCTTTTTCGATTGTTCTTCTTCTTTCAACAACTCAGCAAAATCCGTTTGTAAGGCTTTCATTTTATCGTCGAAATCAATGTTTTCATCGCGATTCACAAATTCAATATACTTACTGGGAACAAGCGAAAAATCCTTTTTAGCAATTTCATTGAACGTAGCAGAATAGCAATATTCAGGGATATTCTCGTAATCACTATTGTCCTGTTGCCAGGCATGATAAGTTCCGGTAATTTGAGCAATGTGGTCTTTATTGAACTGCGTAAATTTCTTCTCAAACGGTTCTCCCATCTGGCGCAAATCCATGAACAACACTTCGCGATCACGGTCACGTAATTGACGCGTTTCTTCTCCCACCACCTTGGTTTGCTTTTTCTTGTTTTTGTTGAGTATCCAGACGGTAACACTGATGTTTGTGGTGTAAAACATATTCTGCGGTAAGATGAGTATTGCTTCCACCAAATTATTTTCAACAAGCTTTCGTCTAATTTTGTATTCTTCACCACCACCGCTTAATGCACCATTGGCCAGTACAAAGCTAGCTACACCATGTTCCGATAGTTTGGAGGCCATATTGAGAATCCAGGCATAGTTTGCATTGCTTTTGGGAGGTACTTCATATCCATGCCAGCGGGGATCATTGATGAGTTCATTGGCTGCCCTCCAGTCCTTTTGGTTAAAAGGGGGATTGGCCATTATGTAATCGGCTTTCAAATCCGGATGCTGGTCGTTATGGAATGTATCAGCAGGTTTACCTCCAAAATTTGCAGAAATTCCCCTAATGGCCAGGTTCATTTTGGCCAGCTTGAACGTTGTAGCCGTATATTCCTGCCCGTAAATAGAAACCTCCTTTTTGCTCCCATGGTGACTCTCGATAAATTTGACCGACTGCACAAACATACCTCCAGAACCACAGGCAGGGTCATAAATGATGCCTTTGTAGGGCTCAATCATTTCGGCAATGAGGTTTACAATGCTTTTGGGCGTATAAAATTCGCCCTTCCCTTTTCCTTCTGCCAGGGCAAACTTTGAAAGGAAATACTCATATACCCGTCCTACAATATCGGTTTGTTTGTCCCGGATGGTATCTATTTGGTTAATAGTATCAAGCAGGGCAGATAATTTGCTTGAATCAAGCCCCAGGCGCGAAAAGTAATTATCCGGTAAAGCTCCTTTCAGCGCCGGATTATTTTTTTCGACATTGTTTAAAGCGGTATCAATTTTCAGCGCAATATCGGCCTGTTTGGCATTTTTAATGATGAACGACCAGCGAGACTCTTCCGGAAGGAAAAACACGTTCTTCATGTTGTAGAACTCCTTCATCTCAATGTATTTCTCTTTGCCTTCGCTGATGAGTTCTTTTCTCCGTTCTTCAAATTTGTCACTGGCAAACTTCAGGAAAATCAACCCCAGCACCACATGTTTGTATTCGGATGATTCTACGGAGCCTCTTAGTTTGTTAGCCGAGTCCCAGAGAGATTCTTCAATTGATTTTGTCTTTTTGTTGTTGTTTTGTTTAGCCATTATTTAGGGTTGCAACTTAGTTAAAATCAAATACTAAAAGACCTCTAAAACTTTTGACGAATGTTTTAGAGGCTTCAAAAATCATCTAAAAATAATAATTCCGAGAAAGGAAAAGAAAGAAAAGGAAGGAAAAAGTCCATTATTGTGCAATTGGTCATTATTGATTTGGCAAAAGCCTGTTAAGGAGATTCCCCGGCATAGTTGGGGAAGAGTCATCCTTCAACAAGCCAGTATCCGCTCGACTGAATAATGACTGCAGAATCAAGTTCCGGTCTTTTTCTTCAACACTGGAATCTTCCATTAAAGACAGATAAAGGTAAGAAAGCTGTTCTCTTTCCTCTGCATCCCTTGCCAAATGAAATGCACTAAAAGATAACTTGCTAAGAATTCTAATTCCATAAGCAAAAAAAGATAAAAATGAAATGAGGATAATTGACCACTTCACTGATGATATTGGGTCTTCAATAAAATTCAAAAAGACACCCTCTGGTGGTAGCCACAAAAGTGAAAACAATGCACCTCCGGCAATAGTGCTTAACATACCAAGGCCAATAATGGCATTCCTTCCCTCATTCTTCAATTTGGTTGCTCTCTTATTCCAATATTCCGCAGGTTTCTTGAGTCTAAGTTTTTCCTGGTAAGTCTTTTCTAATTCCTCTCTTTTGTTTTTTGCCTCTTCATCAAAGCTCTGAAATGAGTTTTGAGTTTCTGTAAACCATTCCGAAAAGGAATCTTCTTTTGTTTTTCTGGATTCTTCAAGTTCAGTTAAATGCTTCTGTAATTCCTGTTTTGATGCTGAAAAGTGAGTTAACAAATCATTTTCTGCCCGGGAAATGTAATCTTGAAAATCATGTCTCAATTTCCCAATTGAACTCTTTTCAGCGGTTCTTCTTTTCGTAATTTCAGAGTTTTCTTTGAAAACAAATTCGTAGGCCGTTATCGCACCAACAAAATCTTCCTTGTTCGAAATCTGAAACTGCCCTACAATAAAATTGTAAGCCCCTCTGTAATTATTAGATCTATTAACAGAAACTCTTATTAAGAATTCTGTTTCCGGCGCATCGTAAGGAAAAATATAATTGTTTGAAGTTGATCCCAATCTCAACTGATTCTTTACATTATTCCATAGTCCTCCTTGTGACTGTGGATTATTTACGTATGCTTGTATGAAAGAAACAAACTCTTGCTTTAATTTGACAAAATATTTTTTGGATTGCTCCAGTTCTCCAGGTAATTTCTCTTCAATTCTTTCCCAACCTGTATTTTGTTGCATTATAAACTCATAAATGCTTGTCAATCCTTTAAATTGCTGATGGTAATTTAAATGGTTGAAGGGAAAATTAACGTTGACAGAATTAATCCACGATTGATCTTCAATGCTGGAAGCAAGAGTTTTAAATTGTTTAGAGTCCACGGGAAGGCACTTTTAAGTTTATTATTGACTTTAAAGATAATAATTCCGAGATAATAGAGGAAAAGAAAGTCATGTATCAATTTATGCGTTAATTTTAATATTTAGAGTTACTAGATCAATAATACAGCAGCTAGCTAAAATCAGCAATCAATGACAACATTCAATCCACAAGAATTTTGGCAATATGCCTATTCAAACTTTTTGGACAACAGAAACAGGGCAGCCTTGGGGGAATATATCGTAGCCAAAGCTGTGGGAGTGTCACGATCTCCCGAAAGCAGCTGGGAATCTTTTGATATTCTAAGTCCTGAAGGAATTAAAATTGAAGTCAAGACCGCTGGTTACGCACAAATCTGGAAACAAAAGAAACCTTCTGTTCCATCCTATGATATAAAACAAAAATCCGGTTGGTCAGGCGAAACCAGCGTATATGATAGTATTATTACCCGCCAGGCTGATGTTTATGTCTTTTGCCTGCATCATGAAAAAAATCCTGTCATCTGCAATCCCCTATCTTCTGATACATGGTCTTACAATGTTGTGGCAACAAATGATATTGAACAAAAGCTAGGGCCACAAAAGAGTGTAAGGATATCTACTATTGAAAACATCCTCGGGTGCCGGCCTGTGTCCTATGATGAACTCAGGAGCGAAATTATAGAAGTGGGAAGCGGAACGATTAAAGAGTAATCCGAAATTATAGAAATCGAAAATCTGCTGGAAGCTCTCAATCCAGTTATCATTATTGAATTGCACTGTAAGAGTGCACTTCTTGATAATAATCGCACTCCTACAGTGCAATTTTCCAAATAATACATCCTTTTCCAACGAAAAACAGCAATCATTATATCCAAAAACATATAAAAACAACATCTAACAAGAAATTATATCCAAATAAATATAATTACCCTATATTTGTATAAAATATATCTAAAAACATATAATGGATCGTTTAGCCGATTTCGTAAAACAGCGCAGAAAGGAAGTCAACCTCACTCAGGAAGAATTTGCCGAAAGAACCGGGGTTGCACTTACCGTTATTCGCAAAATAGAGCAGGGTAAAACCAACCTGAATCTGGAAAAGGTTAATCAGGTACTGGCAATGTTTGGGCACGAGTTAGGCCCGGTCAGCTTTCAGGAATCTTTAAAAAGAGGTGATTCATGAGACAAGCAAAAATTTATTATCAGGATGATTTGGCCGGAATACTGGTCGAAACGGATGATGGAGAATATGAATTTACCTACGACAAAGAATATGTGAGGAGTTTTCCGGATAGATTCCTGACTTTCACCATGCCGGTTTCAGAAAAAAAGTATCGATCCAACCGACTTTTTCCTTTTTTTGAAGGACTGATACCGGAAGGTTGGCTTTTGGAGATCGCTGCTAAAAACTGGAAAATAAATAAAAATGACCGTATGGGATTATTATTGGCCTGTTGCAGAAACTGCATTGGCGCTGTTAGTGTGGTACCAATCGAGAAAGAAAGATGAAAAGCAACAAGTGCTTATATTGTTACAAGGAAGTCGCTGAAGGAGGCGAATTCCATGCTTCCTGCAGCCGGAAATTTTTTGGCACCAGTATTCCTCCTGTTATCCCCTACTCGCTCAATGAGATGGCTGACCTGGCCAAAAATGTAGTTCAAAGGAGTATAACAGTTCCCGGTGTGCAGCCCAAGCTTTCCATGAGCTTAATTGAAGAAGCAAGTCAAAACTCTGATAAAAGATTAACTGTAGTGGGAGCACTTGGAGGAAATTACATCTTTAAACCACCCTCCCCCGATTATGAAGAAATGCCAGCCAATGAACACGTCACAATGCGCATTGCTGAGGCATACGGCATCAATGTGGTTCAATCCAGTCTCATCCGGCTTAAATCAGGCGAGTTATCTTATATCACCAAAAGAATTGATAGGACCGCCGACAACGAAAAAGTCCATATGCTGGACATGTTTCAAATTACCGAAGCATTCGACAAATACATCAGCTCCATGGAGAAAGTCGGAAAAGCATTGGGAAGCTATTCTGCCAACCCACTTCTGGACAAGTTATTTCTGTTCGAAATAACCCTCTTCAGCTACCTGACAGGAAACAATGATATGCACCTGAAAAACTTCTCCATGATCCAGAATAAAGGAAAATGGACATTGGCACCATCGTATGATCTCCTGAATGTATCCATCATTCTTCCTGAAGATACTGAAGAGCTGGCCCTCACCCTGGGAGGAAAAAAGCGAAAACTATCCCGAAAAAGTTTCGAAATGTTTGGGAAAGATCTGGGGTTAAACTACAAACAAATCAATGGAGCCTTTAAACGCTTTTTTAAAAGCAGATCTAAAGCTCTACTGCTGATTGAAAATTCATTCCTGTCAGAAGAAATGCAGAATAAGTATATTGCATTACTGGATAAGCGATATGATGCGCTTTATTAATTTCCCAGCAACGATTTTTTTACACCATAATTACAATTCATAAACAAAAACTTCAATATAAAACACACACATACAACCTATTACAAAATAAAAACACATTCTGTATCGGAAAGTAAACTTCAATACATAAATCCAAAATGCCACAGCGGTATCGTATTCAAAAACCCATATTCAATATCATCCTTAACAACAAACGCATTTTCCACCTCTTGAATTTGTTGCATTCCTTTGTTCTTGCCTCCTACCTCAAAAGTGTATTTATCCACTAAAAAGTCGGCAACCGGAGACATGATTATATCATGTTTTGCCCGTAACTGATTAAAGAAAAAGGTTTCTCTGACATTGCCGGTATTGGCATTTTCACTGGCCAGGTTGTAAATCAGATTGGTATTTTCCAGATAGATTTTATCCACCTTCCCCAGTCCTTTAATACCGCCGGTTGCATTCCTGAGTTGCGCAATCATCCCCGCTTCCTCAATAAACAGACAATAATCAGCAATATTATTCCGGCTTGAGGAGAGAGACGCAGCGATTTTGGTCATATTGGGCTTAAAAGGGACACTATGCGCTATTATTGACAATAGTTGTTTCAGTTTCCTTCCGGTAGCCATATTCATGCCGGCATACAAAGGAATATCTGTTTCCAAAGTTTGATTTACCACCTGTTGAAGGCGCATTTCAAAATCATCGTCCAGTGCAAAAGGATAATAGCCTTTTTTTAAGTAATCCTCAAACAAAGGCAAAGGATGCTCTACCTCCGGCAACTCAACCTTGTGATTCAAGATCTCATCAAGTGAATATGCGGGAGAAGAAATCTGATGAAAAAGTTGAAGATATTCCCGGAACGAAAGCCCTTGCATGTGATACATAACAGCTCTGCGGCTCAGATCGGAAGATCCCTTTTTCAAATCCAAGACAGAAGAACCCGTAAAAATCACTTTTAAATCAGGATGATAGTCATAAATCAATTTTAGTTCTTTGGCCCAATCTTTATATTTATGAATTTCATCGATAAAAAGATTCTTTCCTCCTCGTTTTGCAAAAGCATCAGCCAAATTGAGCAACCTATTTTCGGCAAAATAAAAGTCTTCAGCAGTAACATATAAAGTGTCTGCAGGATTCAAGTTTTTCTTAATATGCTGCAAAATAAGAGTCGTCTTCCCTACCCCTCTTGGCCCGGTAAGTCCTATCATGCGGTTATTCCAATTGATATCAGCATGTTTATACCTAAAGAAACTGGTATCTGTTTCTTTTAAGAGTTTGCGAAAGATTACAAATAATTGCTCCATTTTGATGATGTTTTTTATACAAACTTACTAAAAACGCACTACAATAGTGCAAATTTATTCAAAAAACGCACTTTAATAGTGCGATTACCCATAGCGCTTTAATTATTTAATAGAGGAAATAAGCATAATTCCAATTCTTATACAATCTGCCTTAACACACTGTAAATAAACGTACAGTACTCGCATAAACTAGCCTGCAACTCTATATTGATGGCATGGGCAACATTTCGTTGATGGGTCTGCAACAACCAAATAAATGCTTTCTTGACTCAATCAGTTCACAAATTTCTTGACTGACCATATTTATGATTTACCATATATTTCTTTGCTAATTCGAGATTCATGTATATTTTCAAGAAATATAATAATTTCAGTTTAGCTACTTAAAGAATAAACCTACCATAATAGTTTCAGCAAACAGTTAATTATAAAAAGGATAATAATGAATCAGGAAATTGGAAAGCAATACAATAGAGATAAAATAACGGACACTACAGGATTTCTTGAAAAAGCACGATTGCACCAATCAAAATATCGAACATTCAACCTTGGCGTTCCTTTTGATAAATATGGTAATTATTTAAGGACGGATGATGCTATGAATGGCATGAACTTCTATGACGACTTTAATATTTTCCAAGAAGTTAAAAAGAGATATCCTAAATACAGTAAGCCTCTATATGCAAATATGCTACGGAGTGAACATATCGGGTTCAACCTTTTCATTCCTTTAAAGGCTAACCTTGGATATGCCAAAAAGATATTTAATGAATTATTAAATGATAAGATTCAATCTATCGATAAAATTGAAATAGAGTATGCTCCTGCGCCAACGGATAAGTACCTAAATGACAAAACCTCTTTTGACACATACATCGAATACACACATATTGATAATCAAAAAGGCATAATTGGTATAGAAGTTAAATATACAGAACACGAATACCAACTAAAACCTGGTTCAAAACAAGAACAGGACATAATAGATAAAAATTCAAAGTATTATTTGATTACGGAAAAGTGTGGACTATATAAGCCAGATACGATTGACAAGTTAATAACAGATAATTTTAGACAAATTTGGCGTAACCAACTCCTTGGTGAAAGTATCTTAATTGAGGATAGTGATAAATATAGTCATTTTACTTCGCTAATGATTTTCCCAAAAGGAAACCTTCATTTCATTGAGACAAGCAAGGAGTATATGGACATGTTAATAAAGAATACTGATCACTTTCTCCCAGTAACTTATGAGAATTTCCTATCAATTTGCAACAAATATAGACCTAATAGTAGATTTGAAAAGTGGCTTGATTATTTACTGGAAAGATATATCGTTGAGAACTGATTATGAATCCAAAAACCCGATGCGATATAGTTATTTTTAAGTACTATTTTGAAAATGTAATGTGCGCTATATCTTTTAATGGATGAAGTTCCGGATAATATTTTAATAAAATATTATCTTGTATTTCATCCCTGGCATTTTTCTCTAAAAACCAATAAAATGCTTCAAATGTACCTATATTGTACCTCAAAACTCTAAAGCACTGTATTTAAGCATTTAATACATTCTGTATCGGAAAGTAAACTTCAATACATAAATCCAAAATGCCATAGCGGTATCGTATTCAAAAACCCATATTCAATATCATCCTTAACAACAAACGCATTTTCCACCTCTTGAATTTGTTGCATTCCTTTGTTCTTGCCTCCTACCTCAAAAGTGTATTTATCCACTAAAAAGTCGGCAACCGGAGACATGATTATATCGTAAGCATTCGGTAAACCCCGTCTTGATGCGATAAAAATAAGCGTTACTTTCA
>NZ_JADQBH010000281.1 GCF_016278715.1 Marinilabilia sp.
CGGCCCCAAAGGGCACGAATAGCGAAAACCCCGGGTGTAAGCCCGGGGGGGGGGATAAAAAGACCCCGGGTGCAAGCCCGGGGATAGACGATCAGCCCTCGGGGGTGACCCCGGGGCGAGATGATCAAAAGAAAAAATCATCAGGCCTTAAAAGAGGCCGACAAAAAATATAACGATGAGAATAAAACATTTAATATTAATCCCGGCATTACTCCTTTTGGGACTCGGAAGTTCCGGCGCCCAAACCCTGGAGACCTATTTCGCCGCAGCCGCCGAAAACAATCCCGGTCTGCAGGCAAAATACAAGGAGTTTGAGGCCGCTCTTGAGCGTGTTCCACAGGTGAGTTCGCTGGACGATCCAACCCTTTCTTTCGGGTATTTTGTGTCTCCGGTGGAAACGCGACTGGGGCCACAGAAGGCAAAATTCTCACTTTCCCAGATGTTCCCGTGGTTTGGGACTCTCAAAGCGAAAGAGGATGCAGCCGCTCTGGCCGCAGAAGCCAAATTCCAGGGATTTGTAGATGCACGCAACCAGCTTTACTACCGGGTGGCTGCAGCTTATTATCCAATCTACAAACTCAACGAGTGGAAACAAATTGAGAAGGAAAATATCGAAATCCTCAAATCGTACAAGAACATTTCCTCCCGCAATTTTGAAAACGACAAAGGTTCCATGGTGGATGTGCTGAGGGTGGATATCATGCTGAAAGATGCATCCACCAATCTGGATATCCTTAATAAAGAGGAGAAACCACTGGTTACCGCTTTCAATAAGTTGCTGAACAGGCCGGCAGATGAAGAAGTAACCATTGATGTCGAAAAACAGGAAGATTCACTTCCGCTTCATCAGAATAAAGATTCACTAATGAATCAACATCCTGTACTGAAAAAGCTGGAACTGATGCGTCAATCGTATGAGGCCGCCGAAACAGCTGCCCGAAAGAACGGTTATCCCAAATTTGGTGTCGGTCTTGACTATGTAGCTGTTGGTGAACGCACCGACATGCAGGTAGAAAACAACGGTCGGGATGTAATTATGCCAATGGTATCGGTTTCCATCCCAATTTTCCGGAAGAAATACAATGCGGCTGTAAAGGAGGCTCAGTTAAAACAGGAAAGTCTGGCCTTGCAAAAAGAGGAGTTTTCCAACAATCTGGTTTCCAGATACGAGGACGTCTGGTTCGAAATAAACAAACAAGACCAGCTCATTAATCTGTACAACGATCAGATAAAAACAACACGTCAGACTCTGAAGTTACTAACCACATCTTACGCCAATTCCGGGAAAGAATTTGAGGAGGTTTTGCGCATGCAACAGGAACTATTAATGTATGAAAAGAAAAAGGCTGCGGCGATAAGTCAGTACAAAACATCTGTAGCGAGGTTGGAATATGTGATGGGGAGAAGCGGAAATTAGAAACCGGAGGCTAGAGATTTATCGTTAGAGGCTAGAAACTGGAAGTTAGAGATTAGACAAAAATTCAAACCATAGAAGCCTTTTAAAGTCCCCCTCTTTTTTAGTCCCCCTTGGGGGGATTTAGGGGGCCGGATTTAGAGGGCTCAAAACCAAATATCATGAATACAAATAAAAAAAGCATAATCATCATTGGATCAGCCTTGGTAGCCGGACTTTTACTGGGCTGGCTGTTCTTTGGCGGTTCTGATTCTGAATCGACCCACGATCATGAACACACCGAAGCTGAGGCAGGAGAATCAACCACCTGGACTTGCTCTATGCACCCTCAGATTAAGCAGCCCGAACCGGGCGATTGCCCCATTTGCGGAATGGATCTTATCCCGCTGGAAGAAGATGAAAGTGAGACTGATCCGCGTGAAATCCGCATGTCCCCCACAGCTATGCAGCTGGCCAATATCCATTCGCAAACAGTGACCAAAGGAATGGCACATAAAACCGTTCGTCTTGACGGAAAAGTAGAAGCTGATGAGCGACAGGTCAATTCCCAGACATCACATGTGCCCGGTCGTATTGAAAAACTGACCATCAATTTTACCGGTCAGTATGTGACAAAAGGTTCGCCGATAGCGTATGTCTATTCCCCTGAATTAGTGACGGCCCAGGAAGAGTTATTTGAAGCCAGGGAGCTGAAAGAGACTCAACCAGAGCTGTACAGGGCATCATATGAAAAGCTGAAAAACTGGAAGCTCACCGATGCACAAATTGAAAAGATTCTTGATTCGGGAGAATTGAAAGAGCAACTACCAATATTGGCTGATGTCTCAGGGTACGTAACCAAAAAACTTGTAAATCTGGGTGACTATGTGAAACGGGGAGAAACAATCTTCAAAATCGCCGATTTATCAACTGTCTGGGTACTGTTTGATGTATATGAAAGTGACATCTCCTGGATCAACAAAGGAGATGAAGTGACATTTACAGTTGCCTCCCTCCCAGGAGAAACTTTTTCAGGAAAGATTTCATACATCGATCCGGTTATTGACGCCAAAACCCGGGTGGCCAAAGCCCGCCTTGAGGTCAACAATCCGAATCTTAAACTGAAGCCTGAAATGTTTGTTTCGGGCGAAGTCGAGGCCCGACTTTCAGGGGCTGAAGAAGGTATCGTTGTTCCCAAGTCAGCTGTAATGTGGACAGGTAAGCGTTCTGTGGTTTATGTCAAAACAAGCACCGAAGACAATGTTAGCTTCGTTATGCGTGAGGTGCTTTTGGGCCACGATCTTGGCAACAGCTACATTGTAAAAGAAGGTCTTAAAGCGGGTGAGGAAATTGCTGTCAACGGGACTTTCAGCATCGATGCCGCTGCCCAGTTGGCAGGAAAACCAAGTATGATGAGTCCGGAAGGTGGAAAACCCGCCACGGGACATGACCATGGCAGTATGTCTTCGGAAGAGATGGAAGAGATGGAAAGCACCAGTCCACCCGCTGAAGAAATGGAGATTCCCAATTATGAGGCCCCACAACAGTTTAAAAAGCAGCTGACAGCTCTCTTTGATCAATACATTGCAATGAAAGATGCACTGGTTGCTTCAGATGCGGGGAAATCGGCCAGCGAAGCTCAGGGAGCCCTCCGGGCACTCAACAATACCGACATGGCACTGCTCGAAGGCGATGCCCACATGTTCTGGATGGAAAACCTCGACAAAATGGAGTCTTCTTTGACAACCATCAGCGAATCAGATGATCTGGAAATACAAAGAGAGGCTTTCGTGGATTTCAACCCCATATTATTCACTAAAATAAAAGCATTCGGACTGGACGGAAAAACCGTTTACTACCAGTTTTGCCCCATGGCCAACAACGACAAGGGCGCTTACTGGCTGAGCACCGAGGAAAATATCCGCAACCCTTACTATGGCGATATGATGCTGGAGTGCGGAGAAGTGAAAGACAAACTGAAATAATTGCAGAGTGGATTTGCAGCGAGAGGAGCGGCATTCATTTCCCGCATGTCGTTCCTCTTATTTAAAACTCAAAAACAAAACAGCCATGGACGAAAGCATCACAACGAGTTCTTTTCAATTTTCAACCCCATTATGGGATAAAGACATTTCCGAAATCACACACCAAATGTCCGAACTGGAAGGAGTTGCAGAGGTAAAGGCCTCAGAAAAGGAAGTAATCATTGCCTACAATGGCTATGTCCAAACCAAAAATGTTCTAAGAGAAAAACTGGAAAATGCAGGATTTACAATCCTGGATGACACAAACAAATCCCGCGGGTGGTTTCAAAAATTAGTACAATACCTCGCAAAAGGCAACAAAGAAGCTTTTAAAGGAGGCAAGCCTGACTGCTGTAACCCGAAAGTCCCTAAAAATTAAGGGTAAAACACCTACTGATGTAAGTTTTTCAATAAATTATATAACACCAGGCCAGGGCCCCTTCATTAACTTTACAGTAGAAATCAAAAGAAAGGAGGATTACTATGATTCTGGACATTTTATTACCTACCGTATTATTGTTGATACTTGCAGTTGGCTTGTTAGCATTATCACTTGCCAACAATTCAGAAAATGACAACAAGGATGAACAGGGAAATGACCAAACAGCCGAATGTGCAAGCTGTGCCGCAAGTGAATTAATCGATTGTAAAAAATAAAGTTATGAAACTAGCATGACAAAGGTTCTACATAAACACATGCATAAAACCCCTCATGCAGGTTCCATATTATCAGCAACTTAAAAATTTTATGCTCATGAAACTAATTAAAGCATACATCCGTCACCGAAAATTAGAAGAAGTTTATAACGCTCTCAAATTGGAAGGATTTGGCGCTATGACCCTGGTCGAATGTGACGGAACGGGAAAATATACCGACAGCCAAAACAGCCATATCAGTGAAAAATATCCCTTTGCCGATGCCTGTAGGGTGACCAAAATAGAAATTCTGGTTCCCAACAGTGACAAAAAAAAGGTAACAGCCATCATTCGTGAAAAAGGCAGAACCGGTTATCAGGGAGATGGGATAATTCTGATATCTTCTGTCGATGAAGTTCATAAAATTAAAAATAATGATTCAGGTGTTGAATCAGTTTAGAAACCAATGACCATGCATCGATGAAAATAAATGAATCATCATGGGGCTTTTCCCTGGCATTGGTTTCCAATTATTTAAACAATGACAATTCTATTTATTCACTCTTAAAAATTAAAATGTTATGAAACGAAAAATGTTAAGTCTGCTTACCGTATTCCTGATTGGTTCGGTAGCAATGTTTGCTCAGAGCAAAACCGAAAAATTTGAAGTAAAAGGCAAATGCGGCATGTGCGAATCCCGAATAGAAAAGGCTGCAAATTCAGTGGAAGGCGTGAGCAAGGCCGATTGGGATCAGGAATCAATGATGGCAACAGTTGTCTTTGACAAATCTAAAACTTCTGTGGACGACATTCAAAAAGCCATTGCCAAAGTGGGACATGATACCGGAAAACATAAAGCTTCAGATGAAGCTTATGACAAACTTCCGGGATGTTGCAAATACGAGCGCATGGAAAAGAAGGATGCCCATGGTAAAAAAGAACATAACCATGATGGACATTCTTGCCATTAATCTTTAATTCAATAGTCTCTCCCTGAGTTTATACTTTCCGGGGGAGGCTATTATTCCATCACTTTCAGCTTCCCCTGTTTTGTATTTGATAATTCCAAAATGCATTCTTACTTAAATTCTAAATGATGAAACCAGCTACCTTCAAATACATCTTAAACAGCAATAAAGATTTAATCCTTCATCCTGTTTTTGGAATTATTCTTGGCTTCTTCTTATTGCATCCAATAGCCATGAGCATCTTCTGGTTCGAAGGAAATGATTATTTATTAAATCTCGAAAACTTCAAATATCTATTTAACTTTTTAGTGTTCGAGTCATTCAGTCCTGAGATGTCACAAATGTCTGCGGCCTTTGCCATTATTGGATTATTAGGTGGTCTCGGTTCCGGATTTTACAGTCGTACCCTCAAAAGAAGAGAGCATAGATTATTTGGCAATCGACAACTACTTAACAAAAGTATTCCTTCACTTATTGCAAGTGGCCAAAATGATTATGTTGAGTTTAAATCTTCCCTTCGGTATGATTACCGGCAAATTAAAACTGACAAAAATTTAGAGACGGTGATTCTGAAAGAAATAGCAGGTTTCTTAAACGGCAAGGGAGGAATATTAATTATTGGGGTTGACGATGAGGGCAAAACACTGGGCCTTGAAAACGATTACTGGACTTTAAAAAGGAAAAATAAGGACGGATTTCAACAAAGGGTAATTACATTAATTTCCAATGCTTTTGGAAAGGATATATGTTCCAATGTCCATATAACCTTTCAGAACCTGGAATCGCGGGAAATATGCCTCATCCATATAAATTCAGCTCACAATCCAATTTATCTGCAGGAAGGTAACCGAACCATTTTTTACCTGAGAACCGGCAATATTACAAACCCATTAACAACCAAGGAAACGGTCCAATATCTGCAAACCAGACAATTGGCATAAGTTTATTTCTGGCAAAGTTAGTTGTTGTTGCAAATTTGACGTAAAAAAGTATTACTCAATTCTAAAACCATGAGTCATGAAAGTTAAACAATTCATTCTCCTGTTAGCCATCATCTCTTCAACTGATGTTTTTTCACAAATCAAATACAAAAACACACTCAGTGAAATATATGAAACTTTTCAAATGGAAGATGGCGCCATAAAATATGTCCGATATAATAAGCCCGGAAAAAAAATCCTGATATATGACCTGGATCAAACATTATGGAGAGAAGTTTCTCTTCCTTTACCTAAAGGACACACACTGGAAGAAATTAAACATGTTTCAGTGGATAAATTTAACAATGACACCCTGGTTGAGGTAATATATTCCTGTGTGCATTATTCAAATTTGGACAGTTTTGAAGACCCTGAAAAATTATCAAATTCAGCAACATACACCTTGAACATTGTAAACGAAACTGGTGAATCTTTACTAAAAGTACCAAATAGCAACAGCCTGAAAATATTTGAAACACAGAAAGACAAAAACATGCTAATATTCAGGCACTCTCAAGATGGTTTTATAGGGAAAGATGAAACATTGATATTTTCTTTTTGAAACCCAGGTATTTACGGCAACCGTTAGATTAGGCCCTATTCTCTACAGTTTTGTTCTGGAATCAATCAGATAGATTAATATCCCTTCGAATTAAACCCTTCATTTCTGATTGAAAAAATAAACCCAACCCACATAAATTTTTTGCTGTTGATCCTAAACTCAAAACCATCAGCAAGAACTCAATTTTAACTTGACAAAGATAAAGATATTGTATACATCCATTAAAAAAGTTGACTTATGAATACAAAAGTAAGATTCATGGTTTTGATGACCCTTTCCTTCGCATTGATCATACCCTCATGTGTGGGCAGCGATAAGCAGAAAGAGAAAGTTTCCGAATCAATTCCATCTGACAAAAGGTCTATGCCTGTATCGAAAGCCCTTGATGCCGAAAAAGAAACAAATAAAATGCACAAACAACACAACAGCCTGGCGGAAAACTTTTCGCACAAAGATATTGTCATTCTTGACCAACCCTACCAGCTTTCCGAAAATGCCAAAACCAAGATGGAAAAAATTATTGATGCCTATTTACAATTAAAAGATGCATTGGTAAAAGAAGACATTGATGAGGTGAACAAAATGGTTGGAGTGATGACTGAAAAAGTGTCGGCCGTAGTTCCTTCTCAATTAGAAGGAAAAGGATTTGACACGTGGCAAAACCATAAAATACTCTATGAGGCAAAGTTGAAAGAAATGCAGCATATCTCAGGCCTTGAAAACAAACTTTCCTATTTCAGCCATATTTCAGAAATTATGTATTGCACCATTAAAAGCTTTGATTTAAAGAGTGGTAACCTGTTTGCCATATTCTGCCCAATGGCACTTGATAAAAAAGGGGCTTATTGGATAAGCGACAGAAAGATTTTCCATAATCCGTACATGGGTGGAGAATTGCACCGTTGCGAAGAAATTAAGGAACAATTATAGACAGATGGAAGTAAAAATAAAAAATATGGTCTGTAACCGTTGTATTATGGCGGTTAAACAAATTTTCCAGGATGCCGGAATAAAAGTCAGCAAGATCCGATTAGGAGTAGTTGAAACCTACGACGAAATTAACGACACGATCCTGAATAAAATTAATGAAAATTTGAAAAATGTCGGTTTTGAGATTATCAATGATTCCGGAACCCGCTTAATAGAGCAGATTAAAACAACGGTTATAGATTATGTCTATCAAAATGAATGGGAGGAAAAACGCAACTTATCTGATTTCATAGTCGACAAAATACACCTTGATTATTCATACCTGAGTTCACTATTTTCATCGGTTGAGAGTGTCACAATTGAAAAATACTTTATAAATCTTAAAATCGAACGGGTAAAAAAGTTAATCCTTTATGATCATAAGCCCCTGACTGAAATTGCATGGGAATTAGGGTTTAGTAGTGTAGCTCATCTCTCCGGCCAGTTTAAAAAAGTAACTGGTTTTAGTACAACCTATTTCAAACAACTATACAATCAGCCAAATCATAATTCTACTCAGGGGCTTTAAAACAAAGAAAAAGAGCACGATGATAGTCTTTAGTTGTAGAAGAGTGAATATGCAAAAAGCGTGTCATTATTAAAAATATATGAGTATGGAACCTGTACAAAATTATAATAAAACCGGAAATTGTCCTGTTTGCAATATGAGAGTGGACAATGGCAATTATTTTGTTGAATACAGTTGGAAAACCCTTTACTTCTGTTCGGAAGGATGTCTCCATAAGTTTAAAATCCAACCATGGAATTTCTTCGGGGACCATCAGTTTGAATTAATTATCATTGGTGGAGGTCCGGCCGGTTTAACTGCTGCTGTTTACGCTTCTGTCTCCCGAATCAATACTTTTTTTATTGCCAATGACATTGGAGGACAAGCAATTGACAGCACTAAGGTCAGGAATTATATGGGTTTCGACTTTATTACCGGTAAGATGTTGGTAGATAAATTCAGGGATCAGTTTCTCGAGAAACATTTTTTGTCGCACAAAATAGATGTTGTGACAAGAATTAAAAAACAAAATGAAAAGTTTGTCATTACAACAAAATCAAAACAAACTTTCTATTCAAAAGCCGTGATCGTTGCCACCGGCATGAAAAAGAGAAAGCTCGGGATAACAGGGGAAGACAGGTTACAGAGGAAAGGAATATTCTACAAATCTGTACAAGACCTCAACCTGCTTGATGGAAAAGATGTGGTGGTGGTTGGTGGTGGTAATTCAGCTTTACAAACAGCCAGTGAGTTACAGAATAATAACTGTAATGTTACCATTGTAACCCAGGGAAAACTCATTGCCGATAAAACGGATGTAGAAAAAATCAGTCAACTCCCAAATATGCACCTCATCGAAGAACATGATGTCACTGAAATTTTGGGAGAAGATAAGGTCAAAGGTATCTCCATCAGACCGGAACAGGATCGTGAAAAAGATCCCGTGGTAATTTCCTGTCAGGCTGTGTTTATCCAGGTGGGTTTTCTCCCCAACACAGAATTTTGCAGGGATCTGGTTGAACTGAACAGAAATGGAGAAATCAAAATCAATGCAGATTGCAGCACAAGTACAGAGGGAATTTATGCCTGTGGGGATGTTACCGATGCCTATGGCAAAAGAATCATCATTGCCTCGGGCGAGGGAGCTAAGGCTGTTTTAAGTGCCAGTCAATTCCTGAAAACATCGAAAGAGACTTCTAAAAATCTAACCAACTATTAATCTATGGAGTATTTTGAAAACATAAATTGCGTTGACATGGGCAGAATATGTATTCCTGACTCTGATTACCCCAGGGTTGTGGTCGTGGGAGGTGGTTTTGCAGGCCTGAACCTTGTTAAGAGGTTGAAAAATATGCCAGTGCAGGTTGTCCTTATTGACAAAAATAATTTCCACCAATTTTTGCCCCTGTTATATCAGGTCGCTACTAGTGGTATTGAACCGGATAACATTGTATTTCCGTTCCGAAAATTATTCAACCAAAATCCGAATGTTTTATACCGAATGGCTGAAGCAACGGGCATAGATGCGGAAAATAAACGATTAAACTCAACGATTGGTTACATTAAATATGATTATTTAGTGCTTGCAGGTGGCAGTGCAGTCAATTTCTTTGGAAATTCAGGATTTGAAAATTTCGGACAGGGTTTGAAAACTATTACCGATGCACTTGATATTCGAAGCAAACTTTTGCAGAACCTGGAGAAAGCAACCATAACTTGTATAAAGGAAGAAAAGCAAACATTGAGCAGCGTAGCAATTGTTGGCGGTGGCCCTGCTGGTGTGGAATTAGCTGGAGCATTCGCCGAATTCAAAAAATATATTCTACCAAAGGATTATCCAGAATTGAAGAACGTTGAAATGAAAATTTACCTCTTGGAAGCATCGGACAGGATATTACAATGGATGCCCGGAAAACTTTCAGAAAAGGCCCTGAAATACCTGACCGCCCAGAAGGTAGATGTTATGCTGAATGCCCCGGTAAAATCTTTTAACGGGTCAACTGTAACACTACAAAGCGGCAAAAACCTGAATGCAGCTGCTTTTATCTGGACAGCCGGGGTAAAAGGCTCTTCCATTGAAGGATTGCCTTCAGGGGTAAAAACCAGGCAAAACCGCTTGGCAGTTGATGAGTTCAACAGAATTCAATCACTGGACAAAGTGTTTGCCATCGGTGATATTGCACAAATGAAAACCGAAAATTATCCATCCGGCCATCCTATGGTCGCACAAACGGCCATTCAACAAGGTAAAGCGTTGGCTGCAAACTTAATGAAAATCCTCAATAAGGAACCTTTAATACCGTTTGAATACCACGATAAAGGTTCAATGGCCACAATCGGAAAAAAAAGAGCAGTGGCCAAAATTAAGAACCTGGAGACAGGTGGCTTCAATGCCTGGTTGATATGGTCGTTCATTCATTTAATGTCCATTTTGGGAATCCGGAATAAAATTTTGGTTGCGATCAACTGGCTTTGGAGTTATTTCACTTATGATAAGGGTGACAGAGTAATTATCCGCAGAGCTCCCGGAGGGAAGGGTTGATTGGAATTGCAGAAACCTTTATTATCAGTTGGCTCATCAGGGCATGTACTTACTGTTACATTTTATAATATTTCAATAAGAAAATCAGCGTATAAGAATCATTAAAACATTGAATTATGAAGACAAAAAGAAAAATTTTATTAGCGGTAGCTTTAACCTTCGCATTAGCTGTGGTTTTAACTTCTTGCGGAGGAGGGAGTAAGCAGAAAAAGGATTCCTCTAATGTCACGCCAACCGAACATGGTTCTATGTCAGAAGGTGGTGAACATGAAAGTTCATCTGACATTATGCACAAACAACACTCCGGTCTGGCAGAAAATTTTGCACATAAAGATATTGTAATCCTGGAAGAAAAATACCCGGTTGGTAAAGAAACACAAAATGAACTCGAACAGGTTATCGATGCCTATTTAAGACTTAAAGATGCATTGGTGTCAGACGACGAAGAAGCTGTAAATATAGCGGTCGGTTTAATGGCTGAAAAAGCTTCGGCGGTGGTTCCGGAACAATTGGAAGGCGAAGGGCTGGAGGCTTGGCAAAACCATAAAACGTTATATGACACTAAATTGAAAGAGATGAAGCATATCTCGGGACTTGAAAATAAACGATCCTATTTCAGTCATCTTTCGGAAATTATGTATTGTACCATTAAAAGCTTCGGATTAAAACAGGGTAATCTGTTCGCTGCTTACTGCCCAATGGCTCTTGATAACAAAGGAGCCTACTGGATAAGTGACAGCAAGGAAATCAGAAATCCTTACATGGGAGCCAAAATGCCAACTTGCGGCGAGATCAAGGAAGAATTATAATTCATAAGTTTTTGAATTGCTACAATGATTCTCTTGGAAGAAACTATAAAATTATACTCCTAATAACAATTATGTATAATGATTAATGAGGGAACTATAAAATCTGAAAATGCCCGGCTTACGTTTAGTAAATAAACCATTTTCGGACTACCGTTAGCTCAACCTTAAAAGGGGACAGTAAATTGATAAATTCTTAAAAATCACTGACTATTACTCATATATAGGATAAAAAAGAAAGGAGTTAAAATGCACGGAGCGGGTGGTGCCGGATTTGGTTCTGGGTGGTTGTATTTCTTATGTCTTTTATTGATTGTTGCCATAATTTGGAATGTTCTCAGTTCTCCCCATCAGGGTAATAAAGTTAACAACACAGAAGCCCAAAAAAAAGCTTTCGAATTTCTCAAAAAACGATATGAACTTGGTGCAATTGACAAAGAAGAGTACGAAATAAAGAAAAGAAACCTTGGAGTCTAATAAAAACTGTACAACATGGAAGAAAAAAAGCATGACAAATTCTACTGTCCCATGAAATGCGAGGGTAACAAAGTGTATGATAAGGCCGGCAATTGTCCTGTCTGCAACATGCATTTGGTGCCTGTTGACGATGAGAACCATAATCATCATCATGGGGAACACAAGCATGAGGACAACCATGAACAACATCATCATGATAAACACAAACATGACACTGGTCATAAAACACATTCAGGTGGCAGCGGAAAGTATTATTGCCCCATGCACTGCGAAGGCGAAAAAACCTACGATAAACCGGGCGATTGCCCTGTTTGCGGAATGCACCTGAAAAAAGAAGAAGAAAGTCCGGTTTCCGGCAGCGAGAAAACCATTTATACCTGTCCGATGCACCCTGAAGTGAAACAGGATCACCCGGGCGACTGTCCGAAATGCGGAATGGATCTGGTGCCTGAAAAAGCAGAAGAAACCAGCGAGGAAGAAAAAGCCTACAAAAAAATGGCAAAGAAATTTTGGGTGGCGACAGTACTTACTATCCCGATATTTATTATTGCCATGTCGGAATTTTTCCCCTTGCTAAAGTTGGACGAAATTGCTTCCAGGAAAGTATGGGGTTGGACTGAATTTATACTGGCCACACCAGTTGTTTTCTATTCCAGCTGGCAGTTTTTTAAG
>NZ_JADQBH010000067.1 GCF_016278715.1 Marinilabilia sp.
CGCTTTGTTTTTGTTTTCTCGCATATCGGCGATACCATTGATCAAACGGGGTGTCATTCTTTGTGGATTTTGCCTGGCTTCCTTCAGGGATTTTCAGGTTCAGAGAAGGGAGGCTTAATGAGTATTCCGAATCCTGTTTCAGAGCGTTGAAGTACTCAAAGAACAGTTCAAAAACTTTTTCCTTACCCAGTTTGTAAAATAAATAGCGCAATCTTGCCTTATGCCTGTTCCGGCGGTTTCCGTGATCGGAAAATAATTTTTTGACTGCCTCGGTTACATAAAGCATATCCTCAGGGAGCAAAAAATCAAAGAGGAGGTGCCCTGTTGAAGGTTTAGAGCCCAATCCGCCTCCGATAAATACCCTGAAACCATTTACCCCGTTCTTTTTAGTGGCAATAAAACCTAAATCGTTAAAAATGGCATTGCTGTTGTCAAGGTCATTTCCCGAGAAAGCAATTTTGAGCTTTCGGGGAAGGGACCATGAATCCGGTTCAGCAATAAGTGTGTTGGTAAGGGCAACAAGGTATGGAGTAACATCGAATACTTCATCGGGCGAAATGCCGGCATCTTCGGAAGCCAGGATGTTTCGTACCGTGTTGCCGCCGCCACCTCGTGAGGAGAGGTTCATCCTGAGCAGGGATTTAAGCAGATCGGGAGTGTTTTCCAGTTCCACGTTATGAACCTGCAGTTCCTGGCGGGTGGTAATGTGAATATCACCAGAACCGTATTTGCGTGCAGCCTGAGCTACCCCTTTTAGTTGAGCAGGAGTAATCATTCCTCCGGTACACCTTACACGAACCATATAGGTGTCGTTTTTTCGCTGCTCATAGATCCCCATTGGCACACGAATGGCCTTGAATTTAACAGCTTCTGTTTTGTTTGTCCGGAAATCTGAAACCTGTTGACGGAAAGATTCGATTTCAGTTTTTAAAGAATCTGGTATGGTGTACATGATTAGTATTTTTTTGGTCTGTAATGGTGTGTTGATCTATTAAATGATATAATAACCTTCGGGGATGACCTTATTATCTTTGATGCGAAACAAATTGAAATGTTCGTCTTCGGATACCAGCGAAATAATGCCATAAGCAATATTCGGATCATAAGCCAGCCGTATGTCCTCTTCCGAGGGGCGGGAAGGGGTTTGGGGATGGCTATGGAAATTGGCAATAATTTCCAGCCCCAGATCTCTGGTTTTCCTGAGTACTTCAAACTGTTCTCCGGGATCAAATGAATAATGCTCGGGACTTGCATCGGTATTGGTCATGGGAAAACAGTGGGTGATTGTGTCGCTGGTTCCGGCCAGATAACCGCAGGCCTCGTTAGGTAAAGCTTCCCGGGCAGAGCTGATTATCTGCTTGTAGGTTTCTCGTTTTATCTTCAGCATAACTCTTTGGGGTTTATTTTTGATTCAGATCGCAGGCGGGCATTTCTTCCATCTGAAGTGACCGGATTGTGGGGTGGTCGCCACAGATATTACAGCCCGGAGATGGCTGAAAGCGCACCTCTCTGAAACTCATTTTCAGGGCATCGAAGATCAGCATCCTGTCGGTTAGCAGATCGCCTTTATCAACCAGGAATTTCAGGACCTCAGTTGCCTGAATGGTTCCCAGCATACCGGCGATGGAACCCAGTACCCCTGCCTGAGAGCAACTTGGTACAGCATTTGGTGGCGGGGGCGATCCAAAGAGACACCGGTAGCATGCATGTCCCGGAATATACGTCATTGTCTGTCCTTCGAAGCGAAGGATTCCCCCGTGCGAAAAAGGCTTTTTAGCCATAACACATGCATCGTTGACCATGAATTTAGTGGGGAAATTATCGGTGCCGTCCACGATGAAGTCATAGTCTGCCATTATATCGAAGGCATTATCGGGAGAGAAAAGTTCCCGGTAAATGTTGACTTTTATTTCAGGATTAACAGCGTGTATTTTTTCTTTGGCCGACTCCACTTTGGGGCGGTTCAGGTCGCCGGTAAAATGAATGATTTGCCTTTGCAGATTGGTGCGATCCACCACGTCGCCATCAATCAGTCCGATAGTTCCCACTCCAGCAGCAGCAAGATACATGGCCACGGGCGATCCCAGACCTCCAGCTCCTACAATAAGGACTTTCCCTTCCATTATTTTTTGTTGTCCCTCAATGCCTACATCCTGCAGGATGAGGTGACGACTGTAACGTTCAATTTGTTCTTCTGTAAAATCCATTGTTTATATGATTATATTCGATTTTCAGATAAGCCGTTTTCAAAAATGAATCACTGATTATTACCTAATGCCTAAAACCTAAATGTCCAAAGCAGCTATCATACAGCCGGGAAAAAGTTCATTCCTAAACAGCACCCAGGGCATTCTCAACGTCTGCAATAATGTCTTCTGCTTCTTCTATTCCCGGAGCCAGACGAACGGTTGTTTGGCGTATTTGCATTGCGTCCAGAGTCTGTTTGTCGTACTCACAGAAAATGGTTGATGCCGGATGCAGAATCAGCGTTTTATTGTCGTTAATATTGGTGGCTTTTCTGATCATTTTTAAAGCATTGATGAATTTGAAACAACTTTCTTTCGAGTCAAGGTCGAATGTTAAAACGGCTCCCGGTTTTCCGTTGAACTGTTTGCGGCTCAAATCAAAAAACGGCGAGCTTTCCAGTCCGGGGTAATCTACCCGTTTTACTGCAGCCTGTTTTTCCAGCCACCGGGCTGTCTCCAGCGTGTTTTGACAAGCTTTATTAGTTCTCAGTGTCAGTGTTTCCAGACCCAGAGACAGGAGGAAAGCATTGTGTGCCGACAGGGTCGCTCCCAGGTTACGGGCCACTTCCTTTCTCAATCGGGCGATCAAAGCCAACGGCCCCACCTGGTCATGAAAAGGCTTCAAATTTTCATTGTGTGACCAGTTAAAGGAGCCGTTGTCAATGATTAGACCTCCCAGAGCTGTAGCACCGCCCGATATGAATTTTGTTCCCGAAATAAGTTCTACATCCACCCCAAAGTCAGCTGAGGTAAATAAGTCAGGTGGCGTTAGGGTGGTATCGCAAATAAGCGGTATTTTATGTTTTTGGGCTATTTGCGACAATGCCTTTACGTCAGCCACCTCCAACTGAGGGTTTGTTATTGTTTCAAAAAATATTCCCACCGTTTTGCTGTCTACCAATTTCTCCACTGATTGTGGATCTGTCATATCAGCCAATCTGAATTCTATGCCAATGGAAGGAAGCGTTGTGGAAACCAGGGAAAAAGTATTTCCGAACAATTTATTGGTTGTGATAATGTTATTCCCTTTGGCAGCTATGGCAACAAACAAATTGGCCAGAGTCGCCATTCCCGAACCCACCGCCAGTACGCCCAGCGCGCCGGATGCTTCCTTTATTTGATTTTCAAAGTGTTCTACGGTAGGGTTGGCGATTCTTGAATAGACGTGCCGTGGTATTTCACCTCTGAACGCCGCTTCAATCTCCTGGGCTGTTTCAAATTCAAATGCCACATTTTCGTATATGGGCATACGCAAGGAGTTGTTAGAGTCTTTGCGCAGAAACGGCGTGTGCAAAATGCGGGTGGAAATATTTTTTGACTTCATAATGATGTGGATTTTGGCATTTGCTTATGACTTTCTTTGTTGGGTGAAAATTAAGAAAGGTCATAAACAAAGCGTATTTATCTATTGATGGTAACATCGTTTTTGGCGGACAGTTGATTTTGAACCACCACCCATGAAATAGAGAAAGTCAATTTCATCATTTTCTGTGATCGTTTTGTTGCTGAGATCTTCTTTGTTGACAAATGTTCCATTGAGCTGAACTGTTACCATTTCAACGTTTTGAATTCCTTTTTGCTTCAGGAGATCTGCCACATTGGTATTGTTTTCGATGTTCTCCTGCTTTCCATTGAGTTTAATTTCCATGATGTAAGTTGTTTTTAAGTAGTTTAGTTGTTAGTCGGTAGTCAATACTCTCTATTATGATATAGTCAGGCAATTGTTAATAGCTTTAATTAAAACTGGTTAGGGTTGTTTTTAATAAAAGTTTGTCGGATAAAAAAAGGCCTCCCGGATTCCAGGAGGCCTTTTTACTATTCATTTCTTTTTTTCAGAATATAAAATGACCTCCGGTATAGTCCATGCACTTGATGTACATATACATATTGAAATTGCTAGGCGAACTATAAAATGAAGACTTATTCATGCTGTTGGTATTTTAAGATTTTGATGTTATTAATCCTAAAGCCTACTAAAAAAGTATGTTACAAAGATAGTTATTTTTCTGACAGCTCCTGTGCGGTTAAGACTATTCCCGGATTGTCATCCCGGATAGAAAGGGTTAAAGTTTTGTTCTTTCTGCTGTAAGTAAATGATAATTAGGAAATTATTGGTTTTTACGATGTGTGGTATTTTTGAGTGAAGGGGAAAGTTTGGCTTTAATTTAGAAAGAGTTTAATTAATATTTAAAAGCATACCAAAAAGGTAGGAAAACGTTAGAAAAGTTTTTTGAATGAATCTGGATTTTAAAAGAGGTTGTCTCAAAAAACATTATTGTCCGGAGAAATTTATTTTTTGAAAATAGATTGCTTCGCTTTGCTACCAATGACAGATTTTTGTAACAAACAAAAATTCAGATAATTAATAGTTGGCCCCCTTTCGGGGACCTGATTCATTTTGCCCAACTTACCCCAGGTCGAAAACCCGGGGTTATTCAAATTGGCCCCTTTCAGGGACCTTCCAGATATGTCATATACCCATTATGGCTCAAGCTTTTTTGAGGTGGTCACTCGCAATGAACAACGCCCTCTAACCTGAAGAATAATGCCATGTCCCGTCATTGCGATTCCGATGAGGAACGAAATCGGGAGAGGCAATTCAAGGGAGGATTAAAAATTCCAATGGATATTGTATTAATATTCTGTTGGTGAATAAAATAATTTATCAACGCATAATTGGCCTATAACCTTTTTCCCTTATGTATAGGATAATAGCGATGGAGGCTTTTTGGACAAAATATTGAATGATATCGGCTAAAACATTAGTCTCAAACCTAAAATCAACCGGTTTCCATATTCAATTCCGGAGGCTTTAGACCCGTTTACCGCAAATTGGTATAATCCTTCAATCTTGAGGTGAGGAGACACGAACTGGACTCCCGGAGAAATATATCCAATCAAATCAGATTCGCCTGAGGTTGGATTATTATTGACCAATGAAAACTCCTGAACGGGTGAAAGAATCCAGTTTTCCAGGCCGGGTAAAAAGATGTTTCGTGAAATGGCCAGGTTTAGATGCACCTGTCTTGCTTCAGTCCTGCTATTTTCCGTGTTATAGTTTACCCATTCGCAGGCATTGTTTAAATCGAACGACCAGAGACCTGGTCGGTATGAAGCGTTTACTCCAATTACAGGGTTGTAGGTTTTTGATACCGAACTGTTGAATACAGGAAATGTTGTTCCGGCAAACCCCGCTACCCCGAGTGAATAATTCCTGGTGTTGCGGCGGTAAAGCTTTACTTTCCCCATCAGGAATGGATCCATCCAGCGATTGTTCATCTCCATCATTGTTTTGTTTTTACCCACTGTGCGGTAAATGTTGCGCAGCATCAGAGTAACGTCCGGAGTTAAGCCGTAAGCAACAACCATAGGCATCATATGCACCCGGATGTCATTTCCCCCCATCCGGTTGATGATGTTTCTGTACTGGAGGCGTATTATGATACGATCCTGGGCAGGGGTAAGCCCGGCATCCACGCTGATACCTTCGGCTTTTGACTGGTGCCCGAGGGAAAATAAAATGAGCGCTAATAAAATAAAACTGAATGCTTTATTCTTCATTGTTTTTGGGCTTGATTTTTTTACCAGGCGTGAAATTGGCTTTCTTAATACGTTTTTCGATCTCTTTATCTGAAACATTCGCATCAGGCTTAAATTCTATTTCCACGAGTTTCTTTTTGAAGCTTGCTTTTGATCCGGCTACGCCGTCAATTTTATTTACCTGCTTTTCCAGTGCCGACTGGCAGCCCGGACAATCCATGCCAAAAACTTCGTAGGAAACAACTCTTTCCTGTTTGGCAGAATCCTGTTCAGTTGTGTCGGTTTGGTGGTATGGTATTTCTGCAAAGGTTTCGGTTGAATTAGCTGACAATATGAGAAGTATTGCAATTACCGTTAGTTTTAGTCTTGTCTGTTTCATAAGAATTAATTTAAAAGTTAAAGGGTCTCCACTCTTCTAACAACAGCTTTTACCTTTCTGTTCGGGCGGGCATTTTACCGTTCCATAAGAACAGAACACGCAACAATCACTCTCTTTTGGTTTTAAAACAGTATGACATTTTTCGCATTCGTAAAAGAACTGACATGAATCTGCAGCCATGCTTTCTTCTTTTTGAAACCCGCATTGGGGACAGGTTATTGTTGATATGAGTTTAATTTCCCGGGATTTGACCATTTTTTGTGAGAGCTAAGAATCAGTCATGTTAAAAAAAGCCTTCCACGATTTAGTGAAAGGCTTTATAATTTGATACAGTACTATCGCATTAAGTCACAAAGATTCCCTCCACACGCTTAAAAAGCCTGCAACAACAGCAAGATGTAAAGTTATATGTGTGAAGTACTTTGTTCATGGAATTTATCTTATCCTAGTTGGTTGATAGGATACAAACATAGATAAAATATTTTATTGAAAGATGACATTTAGTTAAAATTTCTGTTTTCAAGTCTTTTCTTTAAAAAGGAGTTCAATCCTTCAAAAACTGACTTATCACAAATTAAAACATAAATATCAAACCAATAATCAATCTTTTTCTGCCATTTGTATCAGCAGGGCCTATATTTCTGCATCAATCAAAACACAAGATTTAAGTGATACCGCATCAGTAAATAATAAACTGTCTTTTGCAGACGCTTTCCACTAATGCCCATTCTTATTGCTGTTTTGTATTTCAGTTTTTAGCTCCATGATTTTCTTTTCTCCGGGTAAACCCACTGAAACAACTTCATCATCCACAATAAATAATGGGGATGTTTTTATTTGATAGGTTTCTACCAATTCGGGATGATCTTCAAAATACATCACTTCATATTTCAAACCGGCCTCTTGCAGTTGTTCTTCAAGTATTGGCCGGTGATTACATGCTTTTGTTGCTGCTATTATAATTTTTATAAGTTTTTATTTTTTCCAAAATTTTACGACAAGTCTCTTTTTCGTTGTTCAAAATCTTCCTTGTCAATTTCGCCCCTGGCGTATCGCTCTTTCAGAATATCGAGTGGCGATTTATGATTTGCTGTATTATTTAGGTTATTGTTTTGGCCGGGGGGGCGGACAATGCCCCAAATTATGGCGGCTACAAGGATAATACCTATTAACCACCACCAACCCATGCCAAAACCCATTCCTCCGAATCCATGCATATCAACCTCCTTTTTTTAATTTATAGTGATGCGATAACCTTCTCAAGTTTTGATTTGATTTCCCCGGCAATATCTGTGAGCTGTTCATTTTCGACAGACATCATAGAGGCCACAGGGTTTACAGCAGCTACTTCTATTTGGTTATCACCTGTTTCCTGCACAATCACATTGCATGGAAGCATGGTTCCAATCTTATCTTCCTGCTGAAGCGCTTTAAAGGCATTGGCAGGGTTGCAAGCCCCGAGAATTTTGTATTTTCTGAAATTAACATCCAGCTTTTCTTTCAGTTTTTGTTGAATATCAATTTCGGAAAGAACTCCAAAACCTTCAGTTTTGAGTGCTTCAGTTACAAGTTCTATTGCCTGGTCAAAATTTGCTGTTATTGTTTTATTAATGTAATATGTCATAATTGAAAAGTTTAATGATTATGATTTTCCTGATTTGATTTCCCTTTTTTGTCCATCATTTTTCCATCGGAATTCATCATTTGTCTGTCTGAATCCATCATTTTTCCATCAGAATTCATCATGCCCTTTTCTTTCATCTTCTGCATACACATTTTCATCATTTCGGGATTTTCTGACATCATGTTTGCCATCTTGTTGCGCATTGCAGAATCTTTTTTGCACATTTCCATCATATTTCCCATCATTTTTTGCATCATTTCAGGGTTGTTTTTCATCATTCCCATCATTTTCTGCTCGTCATTACCCCCTTGCATGGATTCCATTTTTTTCTGCTTTTTATTGTCATCTTGCATGGATCCCATTGTTTTCATTTCGAGGTTTTCTGCATTGCGCATCATCATGGCACCATGTTCATTTTCCTTTGCCACTTTTATGAAGTCCATCATCATTTGATGATCGCTGGCAATGGCATTAAAAAGTTCAGTGCGTGTTTCCTTGTTATCGAGTAACTCTTTTACATCTGTATTTTGGGCATTGGTGTTAAAAACCAAAACCGTAATCATCGCGATAATTAATGTTATTGCTTTCATTGTACTAAAATTTAAGTGATTATTTAGTGCCTATCCATAAAATATTACTTGCTTCACAATTCACATTTCTGAACGGACACCTGATTACTAAAGAACCTCCCAACTTAATAGGCGGGCCCTATTTAATTTGTTTTTTTATCAATACAAATGTACAGGTTCTTTATATCTAAGGTGTTACATATTTCCGGGAAAAACTTACATAATTTCGCTGAGTTTGTAATCCCATAGTTATACTAAAGGAAGTTAGTAATGAAAAATGCAATTATAATTTTTATCAAAATCTTATACTTAAACCACCACCCCAGCCATAATTGTTATTGTAATTGGCCTGAATGGAAAAATTACGGGATAGTATATATGCAGCCCTGATAAGCCATTCTTCTTCGCCTTCATAACTTGTGTTGTCTTCAAAGTCGTTGACCCAGCCAAAGTCGGCCCGGTATTCGTATTCTCCTTCCACAAAAAGGCGGGGGAATAACAGAATTTCTTTATCAACGCGGAGTCTGGGCCGAAGTTGATGGTCAATACTCACATCAATATTGAACATGTAGGGTGTGAAATACTTTACACCCACTAATCCAACTGTGTTAATTTCATCGTAGGAGTCGGGAGTTTCATTTTCGGCATTGACACCCGCGTAAATTCTCACCCAATCATTAAAATACCGGTTATAGCTAAATTCTACTTCTGAATTTTGGTTGTAATCAGTTTCTAGACTTAAATTAAACTCATTACGAATATTGCTTGAAGTAAGGCTTAATTCAGAGAAATTAGAACTTAATTCAGCCAAACCCCATGAGTAATAATGGTTTGTTTCATCGATTAGTCCTTGAACGGGAAAATCCTTCAATCGTTCATCTCTTGGTGTGTCGTAGCTCATAATCCGCGCCATGCCTCCCATCATGTGGTAAAGAATGTGACAATGGAAAAACCAATCACCGTATTCTTCATTGTAAAACTCGATGGTTACTTTTTGCATAGGTGGAACATTTACCGTATGCTTTAACGGGGATCGTTCTCCGTTTTCGTTAATGACCCTGAAATAATGGCCATGAAGGTGCATCGGGTGGTGCATCATGGTGAGGTTATTCAGTGTAATTCGGGTAATTTCTCCGTCTTCAATTTTTATTTTGTCAGTTTCCGAAAGCGGAATTCCGTTTAAACTCCATACGTAACGGTTCATGTTACCGGTAAGATTTAAGAGCAATTCGTTTACCGGGATATCCGGATTAAAGTTTGTTTTTTCGTTTGCTTCAAGGAAATTGTAGTTAAAATGCTTCTTTCGCTTTTTATAAGAAAAATCCCCGGAGGTATCTTTCTCTTGTTTTGAAGAGTGATTCATCTGCTCCATGTTCATTTCATGATCCATTGACGAATTCCCTTCATTATTCTTATCCATATTCATTTTCATCCCGTAATTACTCCTGAGAAATTCGGGTGTTTTTTTCTTTTTATTACCTATCAGCGCCGGAGCGCCCATTTTCATTTCCATGTCTGCGAATTGTTTCATCATTTCCACCTTATCGGGTTTGTCGATTACCTTTGCAGGAAACAACTCTCCACTACCGAGATGAATAGTAGTATAACCTGAACCATCCTGTGCCGTGGCAATAATTTCCAGTTTTCCCTGAGGAATAGTGACAATAACATCGTAGGTTTCGGCAATGGCAAAAAGGAATCTGTTTTTGTGTACAGGTTCGACATCAACTCCATCGCCGGCTACTACCATCGGATTGCCGGCGCCAAAATCCATCCAGTAATAAGAAGATGCGGAGGCATTAACAAATCTAAGCCTGACTTTTTCACCGGGCTCAAAATCCGGATATTCTGCCAGTTTTTCCCCATTACTTAAAAATGCCGGGTAATAAATATCTGCAATATCAGCCCCTTCCATCCGGTCGCGCCACATTCTTAGCTGTGCAGCAAATCCTCCCCGGGCAATAGCTCTGCTTAACGGAACAGTGGTTCCTTTTTTTACCTGATACCATTCATTACCTCTCTTGAGGTTTCGCAGCACATTCATTGGCTTTTCGTTGGTCCAGTCTGATAAAACCACAGCAAGATCCTTGTCATATTCCATGTTTTTCTCTTTGGGATGGATTATGATAGCCCCATATACCCCTTTTTGCTCCTGTAACATGGTGTGGGAGTGGTACCAATATGTACCTGATTGGTTGATTGGTATTCTGTATTCAAAAGTTTCTCCCGGTTTAATGGGAGGTGTATTCAGATAGGGAACACCATCGAAAATATTGGGAAGTATTAACCCATGCCAATGTACAGAAGTTTCAACATCCATTTTATTGGTTACCTTAATAACAGCCAGGTCACCTATTATGAAATCAAGTACCGGCCCCGGAATTTTTCCATTTATGGTCATGGCATCTGCTTTAACGCCTGCAAGAGTCATTTCTTTTTGCTCAATGGTAAGTTGATATTCTTTAACAGGTCTTCCTTCTTCATTTCTGTCATTGCCGTTTGTGCCTACTTGTGCAAGCCCGATTTGCGAAATGAATAATGTGCTGATAAATGCGATAGTGGCAAGTTTCATTTTCTTCCCTTTTCTTTTTTGTGATTTGCAGTGGTATTTAACCTGCATTATTCACAAATAACCTATTCCGATGCTCAATTATCTGCAAAAAACAACCGTCCTCAATAAAATGCATTTGAAAATAATCCATTATTTCCTGCATCCATTTTATCTGCGGTTGATTGTATTTCTTGATATTTGAACATCTCATGACGATAATTCATGAATAAAGCAGGCTGAATGAGTTTGAAATTATTGTTGACCCCCTGGAAATGCAAAGCTTCAAAGGCCTCCGTCAATCGGCAACCCCAGGGTTATCCAATCATGCATTCCGCCCCGATAATACAAAATCTTTTCAGGAGGATAACCGGCAGACAATAAACTGCGGATAGCTGTAGGTGATTGTGGACATTGTGGTCCGTTACAAAAAAAGATAGTCAGGCTGCTGCGATCCAACTCATCCATTCTTTCTGTTATTTCATCGTGAGGAATATTTTTGGCACCGGGGATAGTGGAAATTTCATAAAAATTGGATGTGCGGGAATCAATTATCTGAAGCCCGTTTTCCTGAAATTTAAGTACCTCCAATTCATCTACAGTAAGAACATTTTCTGCAACTTTAATCGGTTGGATTTTTCCCCAGGTGGTATCTACTATTACCAAACCGGATTCCCCGTTAACAGCATGAGGAACCATTTGTGGCTTTTCTCTGGTAGGGATTCGCTTTTTACTAATATCCATGTTAATTGCTTTTTGTATTTCAGTTTTTTACTCCTTGATTTTCTTTTTTCCGGATAGCCCTCACTGAAGCAATTTTTTTATGATATTTCTTCGTTCTGATCAGTTAATTCTTTTCTTCTTTTTAAGAACCACTTTTCACCCGCAAAAATCATAATCATCAGGACGAGAGATAACCAGACAACCAAAAGATCAGAAGAGGCTTTGATCCAAAGAAAAGCTGCTAAAACCACTCCGTCAATTACCAAAGCTGTTGTTACAATTACCGGATTTGCTTTCACATCTTTGCGCAAACGCTTTAGTACACCCCAATGAACCACCATATCCATCACTATGTAAAAGACAGCGCCCAGAGAGGCGATTCGGGTCAGGTCAAAGAAGATGGTAAGAACAATGGCGATCGTGGCGATATATACCAGCATGTGCTTCTGAATCCTTCCCGGCATACCCATGTGACTGTGCGGGATAAGTTTCATTTTGGTCAACATGGCAGTCATGCGGGAAATGGCAAATAAATTGGCAACTACGCTTGATACTGTAGCCAGAATAGCGATGCCTACCGTAAACCACAAACCATATTGCCCAAATGCAGGACGTGCGGCTTCGGCCAGCGAATAGTCTTTGGCTTCTATGATTTTTGGGACGGATAAATTTGCAGATACGGCTATGGCCACTAATACGTACACTACAGCACAAATTAACAAGGAGATGACAATGGCCCGTCCAACGTTTTTAT
>NZ_JADQBH010000316.1 GCF_016278715.1 Marinilabilia sp.
TGCTCTTCCGATCTTGTCACTTCATAACCGTTGCCTGCATCTCCAGACCAGCCAAAAGTATAGCGTTGCATTCCCGCAAAAGCAGCACGGGTCATCTGAAAAATTCGGGTGTTGGGATTCCGCTTTTCGAACTGTTCGGTAACCACTTTATCCCAGGTTAATCCGTAAACATTATGGATTTCATCATGCATGCCGTCGTAGTGCTTCATATTCAGACGATCGGTACTTTCCTCGTTACTCCAGGCGGGTTCCCCCATGTCTGTCCAAAAACCTCTCACACCATCGTCAATGACTTTCTGTTGATAAGCTCCCCACCAATCGGCCACTTCAGGGTTTGTAAAGTCCACAACTCCGCAATTCCCACCCCATGGCCATGGCATATCATAGGATTTCCCGGTACGCACATCAGTAGCAAAATATCCCAGGGAATCAGCTTCAATCCATTGTTTCTTATTTGCTTGTGAGACTACCGGATCCTGGGAAACAATTACCTTAAAACCGTCCTCCTCAAGGTCAGACAGCATTATTTCAGGGTCATCATAATTCCCCTCCCGCCATTCAAAATTCTGCAGGTGTTGCGTCCAGCCAATGTCCTGATAAATTATGTCGCAAGGGATATTTCTTTGCCGGAAACCAGATGCAATATCACGTGTAAGTTGCTCATTGGTGAGCATACCTCGGCTCTGAGAAAACCCCAGTCCCCACTTAGGGGGCATAATAGGTTTTCCGGTCAGTTCGGTATAGCGGGCAATGATCTCTTTGTAAGTTGGCCCGAAAAGAAAATAATAAATCATCTCTCCGCCGGGAGTTCCAAATGTGAAAGCTGCTTCCTGCTCTTCTCCAAAATCATAGGTGGTTTTGTAAGTATTGTCGAAGAATATTCCGTAACCGTAGTTACTCATAAAGAATGGAATACTTTTATAGAGCGGGTCTTCATTAATTCCATAACAGGGTTTATCACTATTCCACATTTTAAAGGAACGCCCACGTCGGTTCAGAGGCCCTGTTTTTTCTCCAAGACCGTAAATATTTTCATCCGGACGCATGGTTTTTGTTACGGTCATCCCATCCTTACCGGTCTCAAATCCACGATCCTGATAGTCTTCAAGCAATAGCTTCTGATACTTGTCGAAAAAACGAATTTGAAATGGAGCTTTATTGATTCTTATTATCAAATTGCCGGTATAAATCTCATATCCCTGTGGTGTTTCTGACACATTCACATCCCCCTGAGGTTCATTGGGAAGCACTGCATAAGATGCATTGTTGCGCTTGAAAGTTCCTTCCGGATCAATCCAGACCTTTACTATACCCTGACTGTAAAGTTCCATTTGCATTTTTGTGCTATCCGTAAAAGAAAACTCCACCCTGTGGTCTTTTACTTCATATCCGTATACTTCTCCCGGTTTTTCATCTATTGCAAAAGCAATTCTCCCAAAGGATGAACCGCATAAGAATAGAACCAGAAGAATTAACTTTTTAAAAAAAATTCTTTGCATAGTAGATTTTGTTTTTGATTCGTGTTTCGCAGACATCCTATTTCTCAGTACAACATCACTTTGTGGTTCTCCTCTTTAGTGCTGTCAAATATCTTTACCAGAATATATCCAAAGCTCCTAAACTGACGAACATCAATGGTTAGTTTGGAACAAACATTCTCTGCGTTATACAATTCCTTTCCCGACGGACTAAAAACCGAAACTCTTGAAGCATTCATGTTCCCAGGATCAATCGTCAGCATTTCAGAAGCAGGATTCGGAGAAACTCTTGTTGAGAGCGGTTCAGCTAAGAAAACAGAATTTGCAACGTCTGCAACGATAGAATATTCCAGAGAGTTATCGTCAAATACAATATTGTAAGCACCGGCATCATAAATAGTAAAACTAATATTGGAACCTCCTCCGGTTGTTTCCGAAAGGATACCTGATAAACCAGTTGCATCTCCCCAATCCTTTCCGGACCAGTCTTCTGAGTTGGCAAACTTCATTTCATAGCTTCCTTCATCCAGATAAAGATTAGAATACTCCCAAATTTCATTCACCCGTGTCATTGGCATTGTTGGAAGACTCCACCCATTAAATGATCCCCCGATGTACATGTTTTGATTGACAGGGGTTATTGCACCCAAATCACTCAAGTCAAAGGGTGTTGCACTCAACCTCAAAAGACGGCATCCGTGAGGCGGAATTTCACCGGAAAAAGAAGTCATAGCGCCCAGATTAGTGCGCATCCATAAATCTCTCACGTAATATTCTCCGGTCAGACCAATGGCAGAAAAATCCAACGAACGGGTTTCCACCCTATCTTCACGGTTAAAAAAGCCAATTACGTAATCACCTCCCGACATCTGACCAACCCAGATTTGACTTTCGACATTTAGCGGGTCATGCGACAAAGGTTTTCCTACAAAACCATCACTGTTAAGTTCAAATACTTCCTGATTTTGTAATAGATGAATGCTTTGCTGAATATCTTCAATTTCATACTCGGTCAGAGCAATGGCCCCGCCGGCAATCAGATTGAGAGACAATACCGATTTCTTTTCCTCATCATTATCATAAGACGACAACCAAATGAAATCACCATCAAGTATCATTTCGTTTCTTGATGCATCGAAGCCGGAAATGTCAGACCAATACACCAGTCCGTCGAACGTATTCCAGTATTGCGACCAGATATCATGTTTAATACCCCTGTCAGTTTCACTAAAGCGATACCATGTTCCTTCGCAGGCATCCTCGTTGACACGAATCATGCTTCCCGGTGCAAACTGGCGTTCATTAGCTCCATGATTATACAAGTGAGGCATCACAAGACTTAATTGAATATCATTTACATCGCAGTAGTGGTTTAGCCAGCTGAGAGCGGTTTGATAATCTGCAACCGGACGTCCGTGCTCATGGGTTAGGTCTGCTGTTTTGTCAATGCCATCCTCATACCAGGAAAGAAAATCAACTCTCAGATAATCCACGCCAAAAGATTTGTAGAATTCAATATACCGCCTGACATAGTCCTCTGCCCCGGGGGCATCCACCTGCAGCCAGTTAAACCAGGTGGCATTTTCATAGGTGTCATACAGATGTGAGGTATTTTGAATGAGTTCATTTATCCACAACGGATTTTCATACAATCCAAGTTTAACGCCTTTCTGTTGTGCATAACCTGCCCAATACGAAAAATCATAATTCCATTCGGAATGATGTTTTATTCTGAATCCATCACTGTTTCTGATATCTTCGCCCCATCCATCGGTACAAATCATATCAAATCCCAAAGGAGCCAGATGTTCTGAAATGTAATCTATATTGTGTTGCCAGCGGCTTTCATCCATAGGCAGAGTTGTTGGCTGATTTTGATTGACAGTATACAGATAGGCATAAGCACTGAAATACATCGGTGCCTTTTGCCTTTGAGCAAAAGCAGTAACTGTAAGAAAACTGAGAAACAGAGCCAATAAAAAATGAAGTCGCATAGCAGGAGTTCGAAGTAAATTTAGAGTAAGCAAGGCCCGGTATTGGGGCCTTGCTGATTATTTATTAATTTTTCACAAATTTAAAAACGCGGTTACCTGCCTCTTCAGATTTGATTTTCAGGATATACATACCTGCCTGAAAACCGGCTACATCAATGGATGAACCATTTGAACAACCTGTTTTAACCGGATTTCCGGAAATATTGTAAATCACATAATCATATCCACTCAGACCGGATGTCATCAGTTTATTATTCGTTTTGTCCAGAAAAAGATTGACTTCCGATATTTTTACCAAACCAACAGAAGTTGCAGATGCCTTTTCAATATCAATTGTTTGAGCTTCCAGATTAACCGTAACATTATATTCTCCGGCCGAAGCAGCATCGATAACCCACTTATTATCAACCCCTGAACCGGACTCCAGAACTTCATAAGACGTATTGCTCAAATCCTGCCCCATCGTTAATGGATGAATCCAGTCCCAGCCATCATCAAAGGTCTTGGCGGTTCCTATTTTAAATTCACCTTCGGAGAGTGTGCCTGTCCATGTAAAAATTACCGGATTGGAAGGGTCTACTGTCATATTCGGGACTAAACCCATATCCCATCCTGCGGATAAAGAACCGCCAATCAAAAATAAATTAGGATAATAATCCAGGGAAACGATATTTATGGTTGCTGCATCCAAATCAACCGTTATGGAATAACTTCCTTTTTCAGTGACTTCCCACTTATTGTCCGGGCCATCACATCCGGTTGTAACGATATAATCTGTTGCACTTAGTGACTGATTAGGCACAGCAGAATTTAGCCAATTTCCTACACACCAGTCAGCAGCTTCGGTATGAATTTTAAAATTCCCTGCTTTTAAAACGCTCTCATAGGTAAAAACATTTGGGTTGGATGGATCCTGAGTCATTGGATCACCCTCCGGCATCAAACCAACAGGAGTTGCATTATCAACCATTCCCATATATGAGTATTGCGCAGATGCAGTAAACACAGAAAACAGTCCTGAGATTAATAAGGCCAGAATAATTGTAGATTTTTTCATAACTAAAAGTGTTTAGTAAGACATTAGATAGTTAACATAAAGGTTTCATTTTAAACACACCATGCTCATTAAGCCACACTTAGGACTTTTACATGAATGAGTTTGGCAATTAAGATGCTTTTTAGTTCGGGCTAATAAATGGTAAAAAAAAAGAAGAACACATGAGCAAATACAGGGACCAATTTCTACAACCGAAAGACACCAAGCTTCTCAATCCGGCTTCAGCATTGCGCCTGTAAAACTCATATCATGTGAGGAAGTTATTCCATAACAACCATACCCCAGTATTGCATTTTAGGAATAGTTACAGTTACATAGTTTCCAGACTGTTCAAAATCTAAAGAGTGCATAACCCCTCCATTGAAATCGGGAGAAGCAAACCAAACTTTACTGATGACCTTGTCTGTATGCACCTCAACCCTGAGATCTTTTACCTCATCGGGATACTTCTGATTTCCGCTGTTGTCGCGCCATAAAAGAGAATTTGAATTGGTAAAGTTTAAAAGATGCATTACCTGCTTTCCCTCAACAAGTTTTCCAATTGCAGCAATTTTACCTGTTTGAGGTGGCCAGCTATTGATGCTTCTTTGTCCGTCTAATGAATTCAGTTCCGGACTATTGAACTCCCCGCCACCTCTAAGCAGGTTTTGATAAGCTACCAGAAAATCATAATAGTTAACAATGCCATCCTTTAGGTCGGTACGCATAAGTAAGTTATTGTTGGGGAAATACTCATTAGCAAGCATATGCTCACCCAACTCAAGATGTGAACCACCAAAAGCAAATATTACCGCATCGGCCAATAATACAGCAGGAGTATTAAAATAACCAGCCGAATGAGACAAATCATAGTTCATGTAAGCTGCCAGCACGGTGTTTCTGGACTCACCACCCATGCGGTAATTGTCCAGGATAACCTGCGAAAGCGCCTCAAAGCTATTGTACGACCATATCTCGGAATACGCAAAATCAACTCCGGAATCCATAATTTCCTGCTGTCCGTATTGATCAACAGCATTGAGAGCCATTTTTTTATCAGGGAAACGGGTTTTCAAATTACTCATGAATAATTGATATCCGGAGGGTAAATCAACCCGGTTTCCATCATAATCATAAACATCACCACGGTTTCCCAACTGATCCACATGCCATCCGTCAAAATCAAGATGTTCATAAACCTGAGCTGTCTTTTCAAAAATATAATCCTGCCAGTTGGCATCATGCGGATTGGCAAGCAAAATATCACTCATAGCCCAGCTTTCGTCCAGGTCGTGTTTATTGATGTATTGATGATTCTGATCACTAAAGAGCATCCAGCGGGTGGAAACGCCATCGCTTTCATAATCATCCCAGGCACCAAACAGAAGATTGTATTCCATAGATGCCATATTCAGACTTTTGGCATTCTTAATGTAAGTATCAACTGTATTGAAAGCGACTTCCCGTTTGGCAATATCCAGCCAGGTGGCAGCCGGTTCATTGCCATTCATTTTCAAAGGCCAGTGGTGTTTATTCAACCAGTCGTAATATTGTATCCCGTTAATGTGGCAGCGATTAAGAAAAGACAATGTCTTATCCACATCGTCCTGAGTTACCTCAGAAGAAAATTCTGACAAAAATCCATATCGTGGAAACACAGTCCAGTCTGAAGATGCATCCACAGCAACACTACCATAAACAACCTCTTCACCATCGACTTCCTCATAAACATCAACCATATATCCTTTGAAGTCTTCATTAGGAAGGTTCCATCTCCAGCTATCTGCTGAAAAGGTTTCTTCACTAATTGTTTCACCCAAATGACGATAACGAACTTTTACATCGCCGGAAAGCATTTTATCGGAGGTAATGGTCACCTCTTCTCCCGGGTTGTAACGAGCTTTGTCAGTGGTCAGAACCACCGTCCCATTACTCCCGGAACCATTGTTGTCGGGCGGTGTGTTGTTGCCGTCATCATCCTTCTCACATGCTGACAAAAACAATGTAAAAATTAAGAGGATGTATAATGATAGTATTTGCTTCATATCTATTTTATTATTGACATAATTCAATCAGGAACCTGCACTTTCAGCACAGGTCCTGATTGACTATGAATGCTATTGTTTCTGGATGTCAATGGTCAAATCCTGAACATTCAGGGTGAGAATATAATCACCCTCTTCTCCTGCAGGAATGGTCCATTTGTTGTCATCATCTTCTCCTCCGATATGACGGTACATTTTCGTGGCATCAGAAGGATCACGCATGTACATATCCTGTCCCCAATCGGAGTTTTGGTTCACCGGGAACTTAAACTCTCCGGCATTCATCGGCCCTTCGTAGGTAAAAATATACCAGTTGTCGGGATCCTGAGTCAATTCGGTTGCATTACCAATATCCCAACCACTGGGACCTGCCGAACCTACCATGTAGAGATTGAAAGGCTCTATTGAAATGGAATTGTCCGAAAGATCGAGGGTAATGTAATAGTAGTTTTCGCTTTCGATCACCCACTTGTAGTCACCATCGGTTCCTCCCTCATGCAGAAAAGCCTTAGTGGGGTCATCCGGTTCCGGCATAAACATATCCTGTCCCCAGTCGGAATTACGGTTTACAGGAATTTTAAACTCGCCAGTTGTCAAAACACCTTCCCAGGTAAACTGGAACAAATTATCGGGATTTTGTGTCATTTCAACTGCATTGGCAATATCCCAGCCGTTGGGGGTGGCATCTCCTACCATATATAATACCTCGTATGCAGGCCCCTCCTGCTTTTCGATGGAGATGGTCAGGTCAACCAGATTAAGCTCAATGGCGTATATTCCACCCTCTTCAATCAGGAACTTATCATCAGGCTGTGTATCTTCCGTGCGGAAAACCAATGTATTGTCATCAGCACCTTTATTATAGGAAGGCATAAACTGGCCTTGCTCGGTAATAAATTTCAATTCTCCGGCAGATAATGCCCCGCTGTAAGTGAAAGAAGTTGGGTCAGAAGCCTTCTGGGTCAATGGGGTTGCTTCATCCGCACTCCAACCATTGGGTGTTGCATCTCCAATAAGGTAAAGCGTCTCTGATACAGGCTTATAGGTAAATGCAATTAAAGTTGAAGTGGCTTGTTGGGCTTCAACACCCTCTGCTGCAACGCTTGCTGTAATACGAACTTCAATTTCGGCATCAGTATTTCCTGATACTCCGAGTTGATTCATCAGCATTGTATTTAATTCCTTATGAGTAAAACTCTTTTGGTAAATTCCTTTACCCATATTGTAACTTATTGCAGAGGCAAAATCATTTCCGGCACGATCAATTTCCAGTGTATAGGAAATGGAACTTCCCGTACCCATGTTGGTTCCGGTTGTCCAGATAAACTTTATCGCTTCTGAATCTGCCTGCTTCTGTGTCAGAGTGACCTCGCTGTTCGAAACACTTAAAGAAACAGGTTCTCCCATTGCGATCTCCACTTCGTCATAATCATCGGAACAACTTTCCACCGACCAGGCCATCAGAATGGCCAACAGGAAAAACGGAAGTCTGTAAAGACTTTTCTTCCAATTTGAATCTATATTTTTTGTTTGCATGATTTTTCGTTTTTGGTAATTGTTGGTTTTTTAATAGTGATAAAGAAACATGCCTTTTTTACAAAGACTATCTCATTCTCACGATTAATAACCTGTATTTTGTTCCAGGTTGGGATTGGCATCTATTTCTTTCTGTGGTATTGGCAATAACAAGTGCTTTTCTGAAGCATTTACCCTGCCAATGGAATGAAGGAAATCGAGTCCCCACTGTCCGCCCTCTACACGAATAATGTCAAACCAACGCTGGCCTTCAAAGGCAAGCTCCATCCTTCTCTCATGCAAAACTTTTGCTCTGAAGGCTTCTTTGGTAAGACCCGATTCAACATCAGGAAGGCCGGCACGATTTCGCACTTCATTAAGAGGAGTTTCTGCATCGGCAGTTTGTCCCAACTCGTTCAAAGCTTCTGCTTTCATCAGCAATACATCAGCATAGCGCAAAACAGGGAAGTTCAAAGGACTGTTGTCATAAGCATCAGCAATTGATTTTGAAACCAAAAATTTCCGCAGATTATAACCCGTTACCGAATAGGCCGGATCGTATTGCATCCCGTCGAAGTCAGGACCTCCATCATACAAAACAGTAACATCTTTACGTAAATCACCATCTTCGTAGGAATTGACAAACTCTTCGGTAGGTTGATTCCAGCCCCATCCGCCGGCAACCATGTTGGAATTACGAGGTCCGGTAAAGGTACTGAGCCATGAGGCCTGGTTTTCGTTATCCCAAAAGCCTTCACCTGCACCACCGACATATTGTACTTCAAATAAGGATTCTTTTGAGTTCTCGGTAGATACCTGAAAGTTGTCGCCATAGTTATCGTTCAACTCGTAACCCAGTGTGGCCACCTCATCAGCTAAATCAACTACTTTTTGCCACTCTCCGCGGGCAAGATAAACTTTTGCCAGCAAGCCGGCAGCAGCGCCACGGGTTGCACGTCCCTGGTCGGCCTCAGAGTATTCCGATTTGACAGGCAAAAAGGTCTTTGCATCAGTAAGATCGGCAATAATTTGCTGATAAACTTCCTCCTTATTTGTTCTGGAAGGACGCAGGTCATCCCCTGGCTCCTGTGGTTCCAGTATTAATGGAACATCACCAAAAAACCGAACCATAATAAAGTAATAATGTGCCCTGAGAAATTTTGCTTCCCCAAGAATGCGCTCTTTCAAATCTTCATCAATGTCCATTCCAGGAACATTTTCAATGACCACATTACTCCTTAGAATACCGGGAGCCGGTCCGCGAAAGAGGTCCAAAACACCGGGATTATCGGTTGTCGTCACAAAATTGGCAAGATCCTGAGTCTCACGACCGTCATCGCCACCTCCGGCACCTACTATGCTGTTACCGGCCATGATATCGGTGGTCCACATGCGCATGTTGTACAATTTGGGCCACTGTAACGGCTGATATGCTCCGTTAATGGCATAAATTGCATCTTGCTCTGTTTCAAAAAAGTTCTCGGTATTAATGGAATCCAGGGGTGCTTTGATCAGGAAATCCTCACCACAGGCAGTCATCCCCAGCACTATGAATATTATAATTATATATCGTTTCATTTCAATTTTCTTTAGTCGGTTAGAAAGTAATGTTTACACCCAGACTCAGGGTACGTGTCACGGGGTACAAGCCGTTATCAATACCATTTGCACCTACCTCGGGATCTACCCCGTCATAGTTTGTAAATGTATAAATGTTCGCCCCTGAGAAATAGACTCTGGCCTGTTGCATTCCTGCTCTTTCAATCCAGCGTTCGGGAAGGTTATACCCAAATACAATGTTCTTAATCCGCAGGTAAGAACCATCTTCAATCCATCGGTCAGATGCCCTGGTGTTTTTATTGGGATCGTTGAAAACGGCACGGGGCATATCGGTCATGTCTCCCTCCTGTTGCCAGCGATCGAGCGTGGCAGTTGTTTGATTCACAGCCACAGCCATCCCTTCACTCCAGATGCGGTTGGCATTTAAAATTTCATTTCCCTTTACTCCCTGAAGGAAAATCGACAAGTCGAATCCTCTCCAGGTAAATTTATTGTTCATTGAGAAAATCAAATCAGGACTTGGATTACCAAGATAGGTACGATCTGCATCGTTGATTACTCCGTCACTGTTCAAATCTCTGTACCGGATATCTCCTGCCGATGTACGGCTGTAGGGATCATTTCCGGGAATCTGTACAGCATGGTTTTCAACCTCCTGCTGATTTTGAAAAAGACCATCGGATACATATCCGTAAAATTCATTCACTGCGTGCCCTTCAGCAATTCTGGATGGTTGGAAGTCAAATCCCAGGTTCCCGGTGGCCATTGGGACAGAGTCATTCAGACTGGTCACCTTGTTTTCGTTGAAGGATATATTAAAATCCGTGTCCCAGGAAAAATCGCCTTCAATGTTTCTGGAACTGACAGACAATTCAATACCTCGGTTTTCCATTTCACCTGCATTGATTGAAGGCACATATATATCAGAATATCCGGTAGAAATAGGCACCGACATAGGCACCAACATGTCACTGGTGTTTTTCTGATATGCGTCAACGGTAATATTTAAACGTTGAGCAAGAAATGTTGCATCAAAACCAATGTTGATTTGTTCCTGTGATTCCCACTGCACAATCGGATTTGGCATCACAATGGGAACAACTGCAGGCACCACTGAATTATTGAAGTTGTATTTAATAATACTCAGATTGGATGCAAAAGCATAGTTTCCAATTTCCTGGTTACCGGTATAACCAATACCAGCACGCAATTTTAAATCATCCACAAAATCAACATTATTGAAGAAGTTTTCTTCCGAAATACGCCAGGCAACAGACCCTGATGGGAAAATCCCCCACTTATTTCCGGAACCAAAGCGTGAGGAACCGTCACGACGTACTGTAGCTGTAACCAGATATTTTTCACTAAAATCGTAATTAACACGTCCCATATACGACATTAGTGACCATTCAGAAGCATTTCCGCCTATCTCCTGCTCATCGTTTCCACTATCCAGCTGCTGTGTTTTATCACTGGCAAACTCTTTAATTGAACCATTCATGAAATCAAAGCGATTTTCCTGGGCACTTGTACCCAGCATTACGGTCAAATCATGAACGCTGTTAAATGTCTTCTTGTAAGTCAGAATATTGTCCCACAACCATGTGATGCTTCTGTTGGAAGACTGATAGAGATAAGAATCGGGCTCGGGAGTAGGCTCCCAATCATAGGCCGGAGACCAGGTACGATCGTACCAGAAATTAGCTTCCAGTCCACCGGTTGATTTGAATTTCAGACCGTCCAGAATATCAATTTCAGCAAAAACAGAACCTATGACATTGTAACCTTTAGTGGTGTTATCGATTACCGAAGCAGAACCTACCGGATTCCGGATGTCTCCGACCCATTCGGGACGTCCTACCGGTCCGGCATAAGTACCATCTTCGTTGTAAACAGGCTGTGTGGGTAATGCTCTTAGCGTTGAACCGACATCGTAGGCTCCACTATATTTTTTGTCGTGTGTGAGAGTGAGTGAGTTGCCAAATTTTACCTTATCAAATACTTTTGAATCGGAGTTAAACTGAAGATTAAAGCGCTTAAATCCGGTATTCATCACAATTCCTTCCTGATCCAGAATGCTTCCGGAAACATAGTAGGATGTTTTTTCACTACCTCCGGAGTAAGACACGGACATATCATGCATGGGAGCAATACTAAACAGTTGATCCTGCCAGTCGGTTCCCACACCCAAAGATGCCGGGTCACTGAAAGCCGGATTTTGCTCTCTTCCTGCATTTGCCATCATTTCATTGTGCATGGTTGCAAATTGGGAAGCATTCAACATATCAAGGTTATTGGTGGCCTCCTGAGTACTGTAGGAATATCTTACATTGATATTACTTTGCCCGCTGGTACCTCTTTTAGTTGTTATAATTACCACACCATTGGCGCCCCTGGAACCATAAATTGCAGTTGCCGAAGCGTCTTTCAGGATTTGAATCGACTTAATATTATCTTTATTCAAAAGGTTCAGCCCTGATTTGGTTGGCACTCCGTCAATAACCAACAGAGGATTATTGTCATTTATGGTCCCTAATCCACGAATACGAATGGTGGCATCGCTACCGGGAGCACCTGTGGAAATCACCTGAACACCTGCAGCTTTTCCCTGCAGTGCATCACTTACACTGGGGACAGCCAGGGAGGCTATTTCCTCATCACTCACTGATGACACCGAACCGGTAAGATCCCTTTTCTGCTGGGTACCGTAACCCACAACTATAACTTCATCCAGGCCGAGTACCGCTTCCT
>NZ_JADQBH010000322.1 GCF_016278715.1 Marinilabilia sp.
CCTGACAGCAACTTACCGGGTTGACGGCTCTTCTAAGTTCCTTGCCAATAACAAATGGGCTTCATTCCCGTCTGCATCCGTTGCCTGGCGTATCTCTGATGAATCTTTCATGAATGGAGTAGATTTTATCGATGATTTGAAGATAAGAGCCGGTTGGGGCCGTTTAGGAAATCAGAATCTGCCCTCTAGTGTTTATACTTCCGGTATCGGGCAGGATTATTACGTATTTGGAGCAGGTCAGGGTTCACTTGTTAACACTACTTATCCGAGTAGCATGAAAAACGAGGATATAAAGTGGGAAACTGTTGAAGATATAAACCTGGGAACAGATTTTACACTTCTTCGAAGTCAGGTTAACGGTTCAGTTGAGTTTTACCAGAAAAAGACCAAAGATATGATCTTTCAGTTGCCCTATCCCAATTACAGCGGGTACCCCGATGATGCTCAGATTTGGTCGAATGTGGGTTCTATGAAATCGGAAGGTGTTGAATTGGGGCTTAATTATCAAAACCGCAGGGGACGCTTGAAATATGATGTGGGGGTTACTTTTACAACAGTTTCGGTTGAGGCTACAGATCTTCCGGAAATTACCCCCGTTGTTTATGGAGACGAAGAGCGAACAAAAACTGTAGAAGGTGAAGAGCCTGGATATTTCTTCGGGTATCAAACCAACGGGATATTTCAGAATCAGTTTGAAATAAATTCACATGCAAGCGAGAATGGTGCATTGTTGCAGGCTCAGGCTCAACCAGGAGACATCAGATTTGTGGATGTTAACGGAGACGGAGAACTGAATGGTGAAGACCGTACAAAAATCGGAAGTCCCTGGCCCGATTTCACTGGAGGTTTGAATATCAGCCTGGCTTACGATAATTTCGACTTCACTGCAAATTTGTATGCCAGTGTGGGAAATGACCTGGTCAATTGGCTTCGTCAGGATCTGTACAGCACTCAAAGTTCTGACAATAATGTCATTTCCGGTTTGTTGGATCAAGCCTGGCATGGTGAAGGAACTAGCAATGATATTCCCATTGTTTCGCATACGGATCTGAACCAGAATTTTGCCCGGTTTAGTGACTATTACGTTGAAGATGGCTCTTACATGCGGGTGAAGAATGTCCAGCTGGGATATTCTCTTCCAAAATCTGTTTTGAATCGGATTGGTTTAACGAAATGTCGTTTTTATGTATCAGGACAGAATATTCTGACTGTTACCAATTTTGAAGGTGTAGATCCGGAAGTAGCAGGAGATAACGTACTTAACTTTGGATTCTCCGGATGGACCTATCCTGTTTTACCAACATATCTGATTGGTGCAAATATTACTTTTTAACTAAGAATAACGCAGGTAAAACCTAAGTTGAGCGATACGAGTGTAACGAAGTAACACTTTACTTGGCGTTAACCCCGATTTAGAAAATTTTGGTTTTTCACTATCCTTATGGTGAAAACCTTACATTTTCTTATTCGATTGAGTGAGAATCGCTCAATTTGGGTAAAAGTAACAGTACAAAAACAAAAGTTATGAAGAAAAAAATATTAAATATATTGTTGGCAGTTATCATGTTGGTTGGGATTTCTGCCTGTGAGGATTTTATTGAAATAGAAGAGCGGGGCGTTCAGAATCTGGATAATTATTTTGCTACCGAATCAGAGGCTGAAGCCTTTGTTAACGGTTTGTACAAATCATTCGCCAACTGGGACGACTGGTGGCAACAGATTTTGCGAATAACCAATATCATGTCAACCGATGATGGATGGATGGGAAACCTGCAGCAGGATCCTGTTGACCATTATGCTTTTGCTCACTATTTTGTTGAGGCATCCAACGCCCCCGGTTCTCTGAAAAATTTCTATACTCATAAGTATTTGAATATTGGGGCTGCTAATATTGCCATTAGCCAAATACCGGATGCTCCCATCAATGAGGAGTTAAAGGAAAGATTGATTGGAGAGGCCAAATTTTTTAGGGCCTTCAGTTATTGGGAACTGGTTCAAAACTTTGGTGATGTTGTTTTGTTAACTGAGCCTCAGGGTACTTCCGGATTAAATCAGGAAAGAACTCCCAAATCAGAAGTCTATGCTCAAATTGTGAAGGATTTGAAAGAGGCTGCTGCCGTTTTGCCCGGTGAATATGGTGACGACAACAAAGGAAGAGTCACCGGTTGGGCTTGTAAGGCACTTCTTGCACGCACTTATCTGTATATGGAAGATTATACCAATGCCTATGCTTATGCAGATGAGGTGATTGGGCAGGGGCCGTATAGTTTGGAGCCTGATTTTGTGGATGTTTGGAGTGTTTACAACCACAATGGTGTTGAGTCTATTTTTGAAATTAATGCCAGCAGCAACCAGAATTACAATGTGGGAAACCGATTCTCAGTGGTTATGTGCGCCCGTGGTGAAACATGGCCTGAAGGCGAGGAGGATAAAATCATGGATGGTTGGGGTTGGTGTGTCCCTTCATCACATCTTGAGCAGGCTTATCTTTCCGAAGGTGACGAAATCAGGAGAAAAAGTACCATTATTACGGTGGGTGAACCTGTTTATGGTGATGAGGAAGAAAATCCCAACTACCAGTTTAATGTGGATATTAATAAGTCTGGCCGTGTATGGCGAAAATATTATGTGCCTATAGATATGCGACGTCAGCTGACTGTTAAGGATCGTCATATTCCACTGCCGATGATTTTGCTCCGATTAGGTGAAATGTACCTGACACGTGCCGAAGCGGCTTTTCGCCTGGGTGATGAGGCTCAGGCCAAAGCGGATATTGCAACCATAAGAGCGAGAGTGGATTTGGATCCCAGGAATGATCTTTCAGGCAATGATCTTTTATATGCTATCTGGAAAGAGCGTCGTCTCGAAATGGCATCAGAGGGTTTACGTTTGTACGACCTTCGTCGTCAGATAGACCCGGTTTCAGGTAAACCCAGAATTGCTGAAGCAATGGGGCCAAACGGATACTTTGTGCAGTATAATCTGAATGAAAGTACCGACCCTTATGAGACCATTCATCCGGAAGAGCCACAGGACAAAGGTATCATGTTTCAGGAAAATCAGCATGAACTTTGGCCAATTCCTCAATCAGAAATTGATCGAAGCAATGGTGTGATGAAGCAGAATCCCGGGTATTAAATGACTGAACCAAAGACAAGAATTATGCAGTAGCTGGCATTTTCTTTCAAACACAATACAGTCATTTAATACTGATAAATATGTTACAAAAACCCCGGGCAATTTGGCTAATGCACAAACTGTCCGGGGTAAATATATTTTTACCGGAGATTCTTTTATGACAAAATACAATCACAAAATATTAATTCATGAAGCACGTTGTTAGTTTCCTCATACTGCTGATTAATAGCTCCTTAATTATCGGTCAGGTGTCATTCGGTGAACCCGAGAGGATAAATTCCAGTTGGAAATTTAACAAAGGAGATTTAGAACAGGCTGCTCTCGAAAGTTTTGATGATTCGGATTGGCGAACGGTTGATCTACCCCACGACTGGAGTGTTGAAGGACCTTATAGTCCGCATAATGCCAGTGCCACCGGATATCTTCCAGGAGGGATTGCCTGGTACAGAAAAAATATCGGAATACCCGAATCCAGGCAAGATCAGAAGGCATATATTTATTTTGAGGGCATTTATCGAAATGGTGAGGTTTTTATTAATGGAAAATCTCTGGGGATGCGGCCCAATGGGTATATTTCCTATCTCTATGACCTTACTCCCTTCTTAAAATTTGGCGGAAAGAACACGCTGGCTGTAAGGGTCGATCACAGCAAGAGTATTGATTCCCGCTGGTACACGGGTTCCGGAATTTACAGAGATGTGTACCTGATATATTCCAATCCGGTTCACATTTCACAATGGGGTGTTTTTTATCAGACAAAAATGAAAAACAAAAACACCTCACTTGTAAATTTGGAAACCAGTATTACAAATACCACTGCCCAATTGCAAACGTTGACGGTGAAGCAAGAGCTATTTGATGACGAAGACCAACTGGTAACTTCATCCTCTGATGAATTGAAGGTTGAAAATGGGAGTTCAGGCACAATCAATCAGGTGTTGACCGTTAAAAAACCTTCTTTGTGGTCGGTGGACAATCCCAAACTCTATAAATTAAAAACCACCGTTTTTAACGGTCAGGAATTAATTGATAAGACAACAACCAGGGTCGGCATTCGCACCCTTGATTTTGATTCTGACAAGGGATTTGCTTTGAATGGAGACAACATGAAAGTAAAGGGTGTCTGTTTACATCACGATGCCGGAGTGTTGGGCAGCGCGGTACCAGAGGAGGTCTGGAAACGCAGGTTGATTAATCTGAAAGAGCTGGGTGTAAATGCCATATGTACCAGCCATAATCCACAAGCACCAGTACTATATGATCTTTGCGATGAGCTTGGATTGTTGGTATTAAATGAAGCATTTGATGAATGGGAATTCCCCAAAAAGAAATGGGTGGAAGGTTGGAATGTGGGTGAACCTGCTTTTCAAGGTTCGTATGAGTTTTTTGAAGAATGGGGCGAAACAGATCTGCGGGATATGGTTTTACGTGACCGGAATCACCCATCGGTTTTTATGTGGAGCATAGGCAATGAAGTGGATTATCCCAACGATCCCTATTCTCACCCTGTTCTGGATGAGGCAAGTATTCAGCAACAACATACCCGGGGTTTTCTTCCTAATCAACCAAATGCCAATCGTTTGGGAGGAATAGCAAAGAGATTGGCTGCGGTAGTGCGGGAGCATGATCCCTCAAGACCCGTTACAGCCGGATTGGCCGGCCCTGTTATGTCCAATAAAACGGATTATCCGGGTGCATTGGATGTTGTTGGTTACAACTATACCGAACGACGATACGATCAGGATCATGAAGCTTATCCAAACCGGGTTTTGTATGGCAGTGAAAACCGCCATGATTACGAAGCCTGGAAAGCTGTTCGTGACAACGATTACATCTTTGGTCAGTTTTTGTGGACAGGAATAAATTATTTGGGAGAGGCCTTTCGATGGCCATCACGTGGGTTTACAACCGGACTGTTGGATTTGGCTGGGTTTGTGAAACCCCGGGGCTATTATCGAAAAAGCTTGTGGACAAAGGAACCAATGATTTATGTTGGCGCCTACCCTGCCGGGAGAAGGGGCCACGGCTCTCTGATTGACGCACCGCATCTTTGGAATTTTGAAGTCGGAGACACCATTCGGGTTGTGAGTTATACCAATTGCGGGTCGGCCATCTTGTACCTTAACGGGGAAGAAATTGGTCATGAAAAGTCGCGGGATGAGGAAACCGGCGTTATTGTCTGGGATGTTGTTTATGCCCCCGGAAATCTTGAAGTTACAGGGTTAAATAATGGGGAAGAGATGGTGTCCGACAATATTGAAACATCCCGACGCCCTGCTGCTATTGAAGCCCGACTATGGAATAACAAGACTGTTATTTCTGGGGATGTACTGCAAATTGAGATTCAAATTGTGGATGAGAACGGAAAGGATGTTTTTCTGGCTGACAACCAAATTACCTGTAATGTGGAGGGTCCTGCAAAGTTGCTGGGGCTGGAAAACAGCGATCATTCCGATATGGGAAATTATAATGACAACAGGCAACGGGCCTATCAGGGCCGTATGATTGCCTATATCAAGGCAGAGGATAAGGGATTTGTAAAAGTTTCATTCTCCTCTAAATGGCTCAAGAGTGATCACGTGGAATTTAAAATCGAATAGGATAAATCTGAAATATGGAAAAATCAATAAAATATGTGTTGCTTTTGTTTCTGCTTCCAATATTTTTGTTGGCATGTGGGAACGATATCAACGATGAAAATGACGTGGAGAAAAACACAGGGGGAGAATTAATATTTGTTGATCCTTCTGTTTCGTTACAATCCATCGATGGCTTTGGGGCTTCAGATGCATGGAGAGTCCAGTTTGTAGGTGCTAACTGGCCGTTGGAAAAACGAAATGCGATGGCCGATCTTCTCTTCAGTCAGAAGCTAAAAGAAGATGGTAGCCCGGAGGGAATTGGTCTTTCTTTGTGGCGATTCAATATTGGTGCCGGAAGTGCAGAACAGGGGCTTGCCAGTGATATTGGTAATTCCTGGCGCCGTTCGCAATGCTTCCTGAATGAGGATGGAACTTATGATTGGACGAAACAGGCCGGGCAACAGTGGTTTTTGCGTGCAGCAGAAAAACGTGGGGTAGAATCTTTTTTAGGGTTTGTTAACAGCCCACCGGTGCATTATACGAAAAATGGAAAAGCCTATTCTCCGGGCGGAACCAATATCAACCTTGAATTTGGACGAATACCCGATTACGCAGACTTCCTGGCAACTGTTTGCCAGCATTTTGAACAGGAGGGACTGGCCTTTGACTATCTGAGTCCTGTAAACGAACCTCAGTGGAACTGGGACTCTCCGGGTCAGGAGGGATCGCCTGCAACAAATGGTGATATTGCAAGCATACTCAGGGAATTGTCTCCTAAACTTGAAGAAAAGAATGTCCAAACCCAAATTGTTGTGCCGGAGGCTGGTGAACTGCAATTCCTGTATGGTGATTTTGGAAATGCCGGACGTGAGGATCAACTGCATGCATTTTTCAATTCTTCGTCATCGCATTACGTTGGAGATTTGAGTAACGTGAAAAAGGTTGCACTGGGGCATAGCTATTTTACTACTGCAGATGTCAATACCCTTGTCGATGTTCGAAAAACATTGGGCAATGAGCTGAATAACAATGGAGGAACTGCGGGATTTTGGCAAAGTGAGTTCTGTATTTTGGAGAATGCTCCGGATATTGGCGATGGATGGGGAAGAGACCTGGGAATGGGCACTGCTCTTTATGTGGCTAAGGTTATTCATTTTGATTTGGCCCTGGCCAATGCACAGTCCTGGAGTTGGTGGACTGCCTTGTCACAGGGTGACTACAAAGACGGTCTGATATACCTCGATAATGGGACAAATGATAATGGTGCGCCTTTAGATCCTGGGGCCGAATCATTAAAAAATGATGGGTACTATCGGGAATCCAAACTACTATGGGCTTTAGGAAACTATTCCAGATTTATCAGACCCGGAATGGTTCGGGTTAAATCCGGCTTTTCGATTCCAAAATCAGAAACCTTTCAGGCATCAAATGTTATGTTTTCGGCTTACAAAGACCCTGTGGAAAACAAGCTTGTAATGGTTTTCGTAAACTATTCGGATAGTGATAAAAAAATGACCATCGGGAGCCTGGGCGGGACTTTTAATATTTCCGGAAACCAATTTGATTCCTATACTACTTCTGTCGAAAAGAACCTGGAGAAAGGAGAAATGCCTGCCGAGAGTATCATCATCGAAAAACGCTCCGTGGTGACGCTGGTGGGAAAAATGGAATAGAATTTATGAATCTTTTTGGTGGGGTGTATCCTTATTTGGAATTCCTTTTCGGACGTACAATTTTCCGCCAAAAGATTGTAATAAGATAATAGTATTTAATACTTTTATAGAAAAATAACTAAAATATTCAACTAATGAGACTAGTATCCATTTTGATCTTTACTTCTTTATTATGGGGTTGTCAGTCGTACAGTGATTATTCTGATGTCCCTTATGAAGAGAAGTTGCCGGTAGATTGGGAGAATCCGGCTGTTAATCAGATAAATAAAGAGGCTCCCCGTGCATGGTTTGTACCGTTTGCTGATGCATCTGAAGTGAATTCTGAAGACAAATGGGCTTCTTCACTTTTGAAATCGCTTAACGGAGAATGGTTGTTTCATCTTTCTCAAAATCCTACAGAAAGACCGGCATGGTTTTTTAAGAATGATTTTGATATACGTGACTGGAAAACCATTACCGTTCCGTCAAATTTTGAAATTGAGGGATTCACGTACCCCATCTATACCAATGTTCAGTATCCTCACGAAAAAACGCCTCCGGTAATTCAGGAACACTACAATCCGGTGGGATCGTATAAACGCACTTTCACTATTCCCAAAAAGTGGGATGGGAAAGAGGTATACCTGCATTTTGGGGCTGTTAGTTCTGCTATGTACGTATGGGTAAATGAGCAAAAGGTAGGTTATAGTGAAGATAGTAAAACCCCTGCTGAGTTTAATATTACAAAATATTTGAAACCCGGAGATAATACCCTTGCTGTTGAAGTATATAAATGGAGCGATGGCAGTTATCTGGAAGATCAGGATTTTTGGCGTTTGGGGGGAATTACCCGTGATGTGTTCCTGATGGCCAGGGAAAAACAACATTTGCGTGATTTCAGGGTAACGGCCGGACTGGATGATGATTATACAACCGGGATTTTCCGGATGCAGGTCGAAATGAAAGATTCTTCAGATGACAACGCGGTAACCGTGGAAGCCATGCTTTATGATGGTGAAGAGCTTGTTGAACGTTTTACAAAAACAACTACTAAGGGTCAGGTTGAATTTGCTTCGGAATATGAGAATGTGAAACCCTGGTCAGCTGAGATTCCTAATCTTTACAATCTGATTATTACTCTTAAAGATGATGCCGGAAAGGTATTGGAAGTAGTCCGTCAGGATGTCGGTTTTCGAAAAATTGAGATCAAGGGAAATACTCTTTTGGTGAATGGGAAATATATTTACCTGAAAGGGGTGAACCTGCATGAGCATCACGATGTGAATGGCCATGTGGTTGATGAAGCTACAATGATTAAGGATATTGAGGTGATGAAAACCCATAACATCAATGCCGTTCGGACCTCTCATTATCCGCAGCCTGAGCGCTGGTACGAGCTTTGTAATCGTTACGGTATTTACCTTATCGACGAAGCCAATGTGGAATCGCATGGCATGGGATATGGTGAAGAATCTTTGGCTAAAGACTCCACCTGGAAGGCTTCTCATCTTTACCGAACACGTAATATGTTTGAGCGTGATAAGAACCAGCCTTCCATAATTATCTGGTCGTTGGGAAATGAAGCGGGCAATGGTGTGAATTTTGACGCCACTTACGATTATCTGAAAGCGCAGGATACCACTCGTCCCGTACAGTATGAGCAGGCCCATGGTGGTAGAAATACCGATATTTTTGCACCAATGTATGCCCGTATTGAACACATGGAGCGCTATGCCAAAGAGGATGGTAGTAAGCCTCTAATTCAGTGCGAATATGCTCATGCTATGGGAAACAGTGTGGGCAATCTTCAGGACTATTGGGATGTTATTGAATCCTATGAAGTGATGCAGGGTGGTTTTATTTGGGACTGGGTGGACCAGGGACTGCTGACTGAAAATGAAAACGGAGAGAAGTTCTGGGCTTATGGTGGAGACTTTGGTCCTGATACCGTCCCTTCGGATGGTAACTTTTGTCTCAACGGACTTGTGGATCCGGACCGTAGACCCCAGCCGGCTTTGGAAGAGGTAAAAAAGGTTTACCAGTACATCAAATTTCGACCTGTAAATCTGAAAAACGGAACCATTGAAATTGAAAACAAATATGGATTTCTGAATACCAGGGTTTTCAACTTCGACTGGAGCATTGAAGGGAATGGTGAATCTGTAACTTCAGGAACGTTTGAGGAGCTTGCGCTGAGTCCTGATGAGAGAATAACTGTTTCGGCTAATATGGACTTTAATCCAAAGCCTGGAACCGAATATTTCCTGACAGTGAGAGCAGTTCTGAAAGAAACTGACGGACTGGTGCCTGCAAAAACTACTCTGGCGGCTGAACAATTCAAATTACCTGTTTTTGTGCCGGAAGCTGAAACTGCTGAAAAACACCCTGCTTTGAGTCATGAAACCAGCAATGGATTGTTGACCATTACAGGAGAATATTTTTCTGTGGTTTTTGATATGAACGACGGTGTGATGACGAGCTATAAATCCGGAGAAAAAGAATTGTTAATGAAAGGCCCTGAACCTGATTTCTGGCGTGCTCCCACCGATAATGATTTTGGTAATGACTTGCCCGTGCGTGCCCGAATCTGGCGTAAAGCCGGAGAAAACAGAAAAGTAACCGATACTCATATTGAAAAGAAAGAGTCAGGTGAAATTTTGGTTTCATTTGAGTTTGCGTTGAATAATGAGCAGAACGAGAACATCGGGACTTTTGAAAGCTCTTATCTGGTAAATGGAAGTGGAGCAGTTGAAGTGAACAACCATTTTAAGATGGCTGACGGAGATTTGCCTGAAATTCCGCGGATGGGTATGACCCTTCACATGCCAGGTGAGTTTGACCAGATGTCATGGTTTGGTCGTGGCCCCCATGAATCGTATCAGGATCGTAAAAACAGTGCTTTTGTTGGTCTTTACAGCGGAACTGTAGCGGAGCAGTATTGGGCTTATCTGCGTCCTCAGGAAAACGGTAACAAAACAGATGTTCGCTGGATGTCGGTTGCCAACGAAAGGGGGGAGGGGCTGATGTTCGAAGGAAAACAGTTACTCGAAGTTTCGGCTCATCACAATATCATGGAAGATTTTGAGTCTCCCCGTCGAACAGATGGTCGCTGGAAAGAGGGTGAAGAACGTCCGGTTCAGTACCATCTGAACGATGTAAAACCACGGGAGCTGACCTCTGTTGATGTTGATTTAAAACAATTGGGTGTTGGTGGCGACGACAGCTGGGGTGCCTGGACGCATGATCAATACAGGTTGACTGAAAAATCTTATCGCTATGGCTTCGTGATGAAACCGTTAAAATAATTCACTATTGTCCGGGGAAAGTCTGAGACTGCTTTACTCAAATAGTTGAGAAAGCAATGACAGGACATTGGAGATTTTTGAGAGATGGAGGGGGTTGATTTTCGGATGAGGCGAAAATCAACTCCCTCCATCCTTTTATAAATCTGTTGAGCGGCCTCATTGCAAGCAAGACAGTCTGTCCCGGTTTATTCGGGAAAGCAATCTTCTTTAAAGAAATAAGTTTCTCCGGACAATAATGATTAGGAGTGAACTTATTTTATCATAATTATTAATTACTTTCTTCAATTAGCTCGTTAACCCATTTTTGGGACAGTTCAAATCTGGTGAATATCTTAAAACTGTAAAAAAAGGGTTTCAAAAAGAAAGAAGTCAAGTTTTTGCTACTCTGGATTATCTCGAACCCTTTCACTATATTTTACGTAGAATTAATGTGTTAGTTAATCTTAACGATGAGAAGCGATAGGCATAATCCAAAAGAACAGGTCAGTAAAGAATTGGAGGAATTACAATTTAAATATTCTGAGCTGGACGCCAAATACAAAAATAGCATGGAGAGGCAGAAGGCATTGGAAAATGAACTCAACCAAGAGGTACAAAAGTTCTCAGTACTTTTCGAAGAGTTTCCTTATCCATCTTACTTGTCAAAGTTACCTGAAGGCAGAATTGTTGAAGTCAATCAGGCATTTGAGGATGAATTTGGTTTTACAAGAGCAGAAGTAATTGGAAAAACCAGTATGGAACTGGGAATAAAGCTTGATTTCAATAGCAGGGATCAAGTTATTGAGCCTTTGCAGGCCAACAAGTCGGTTCATGATCAGGAAATGGAACTTTACTCGAAAATAGGTAAGAAAAGGGTTTACCTTACAAATATTAAAAAGATTTCCATTAGCGGTATTGAATACCTTTTCAATACAATTCAGAATATCACCTCATCCAAAGAAACTGAATCCAGGCTAAAAGAAAGTTATGACCTTCTGCGAATTGCCGGGGAAAAAGCAAAAATCGGAGGATGGAATATCATCCTTAAAGAAAACAGGTCTAATTGGTCTGATGAAGTGGCTGCCATCCATGAAATGCCTCCGGGTTACGCTCCCTTGGTTGAAGAAGGCATTCACTTCTATGCTCCCGAATGGAGAGAGAAAATTTCGAGGGCGTACACTAAATGTATAAAGGAAGGAATACCGTATGATGAAGAGATGGAAATAATTACAGCTACTGGTAAACGGCTATGGGTTAGAACAATTGGGGAAGCAATTAGAAATGAAGAAGGAGAAATATTTAAAATACAGGGTGCTCTTCAGGATATTACTGATAAAAAAAAGATTGAAGAGAAACTTCGGGAAGCCAAAACTTCTCTTGAGGAATATTTTGAAAACGATATTTCAGCAGACTACCTGGTTTCAGAAAAGGGGGAAATATTCAGTTGCAACAGAACCTTTCTGGATTTATTTGGCTTCGATAAAAAATCTGAAGTTAAGGAGTTTGACA
>NZ_JADQBH010000246.1 GCF_016278715.1 Marinilabilia sp.
ACTTGAAAATGCTGCGAATAGCGAGCTATTTAATGGATTTTCAAGGAAGTTAAAGGGCAAAAGAACAAGTCTAAAGCGGCAATTTATTTCGGCACAATCCCTTAGCAGGTTCACTTAGAAAATCAGAGACTGTTCGTTATATTTTAACGGACAGTCTTTTTTTTAATTCATTGGGCATCCTCATTTGATAGCCGCAGAGCGGCGACAGAACGGTAGAGAAAATGTGATTAATAAAGTAATAAGCTGTGGAGCTGCGACAGGTATTGTGAAAATTTGTTTGGTTCTGACTCATCCAGGTTAGAATAATTGTTAAAAGATGCTTCAACTCTCTTTTTATTGTATTGGCTAAGGGAAGCTCTTATTCTTGCTGGCTAATGGGACAAATGGATACAGATTGGCAGGGATGATTTGTTCTTCTGTGTGTGAATTTTTATGGCTACCCGTTGATTTTTAATTGGTTTTTTCTCAATTGGTCTTCTTCCTTTCTTGAGTGTGTAATTCCGTGTTTATTGGGCGGTTTAATTAGGTCTTTTCCCGTTGAAACGGAATTCTTCTTTTTAAATTAATTATTGGTTGATTTTACAAGTATCAGAAAATCAGTGTTTAGATAATTCGACCCCGTTAAAATTAACAATTAGTAACACCATTTTAGATATTTATTCCGATGTTCGTTTATTGCAGCTATTGTATTTTAGCATTTGTAAGATTACCCCAATTCCAGATTATTCGAACTTCATTAGATTTATTGAATCATCTATTAAATCAAATTTGTTATGAGAAAAAAGCTACTTTTTAAAATTTTATTTGTCCTGGGACTTCTCGTCTGCATCTCATCATGGGGATGGGCCCAGCAACAGATGTCCGTCCGGGGAACGGTTACCGATAATTATGGGGACCCCCTTCCCGGCGTTAACATTATAATTAAAGGAACAACCACTGGAACGGTTTCTGATATGGACGGAAATTATTCACTTAATTTGAGTGACGCCCAGAATGTAGTATTGGTTTTTAGATTTATTGGTTTTTCTGATAAGGAAGTTGCTGTAAATGGCCGATCTACATTAGATGTAAGAATGGAGGAGTCTTCCATTGGTTTGGATGAGGTGGTTGCCATTGGTTATGGTACTGTCAGGAAACGCGATCTTACTGGTTCGGTTTCTTCTGTTTCCGGCGACAACTTGCAGGATATTCCAGTTTCTTCCACCGCTCAGGCCATTACCGGACGTTTGGCAGGTGTGCAAATTACTACCACTGAAGGATCTCCCGATGCCGAGATAAAAATCCGTGTTCGTGGTGGTGGCTCTATTACGCAGGACAACTCTCCACTTTATATTGTCGATGGTTTTCCGGTAAGCAGTATCAGTGATATTGCTCCTTCTGATATAGAGGCTATCGATGTTTTGAAAGACGCATCTTCAACTGCAATATATGGTGCACGTGGTGCCAATGGTGTTATTATTATTACGACTAAAGAGGGTGTTGCCGGCAAAACCACCGTTAATTACAATATGTATTACGGTGTTAAAAATATTGCCAAGACTCTTGATGTTCTTGATCCTTATGAATATACACTTTGGCAGTACGAACTTGCCGGTGAGAGTGGTAACACGGCGCGTAATTTTCAGCGCTATTATGGAGTTTTCGACGATCTTGAGTTGTATAAATCGCAAAATGGTACCGATTGGCAGAACGAACTTTTTGGTCGCGATGCCATGACTCAGTATCATAATGTGAGTGTTACCGGTGGCTCGGAAAAGACCAAATATAATTTGAGTTTGAGCCGCACCGATGATGAGGGTATTATGCTGGGTGCCGGGTATGTCCGGAACAACATAAATTTCAAGATTAACAGTAAAATTACCGATAGGCTTACCGTTGATTTCAATACTCGTTTTTCCGATACCAATGTGACGGGTGCAGGAACTTCAACTGAAGGTTCTTCTTCCAACAGTCGGCTGAAGCACGCTGTGAAATATGCTCCGGTGCGCGGGCTTCAGGATTTTCTTGCGGCTGTGGATTTTGATACAGACATGGAGGCGGCCAGTCAGCTATACAATCCAGTGGATGTGGTAAACGACGATTATCGGAATTCTGATCGTAGCAGCATTAATTTTAATGCTGGAATTGGTTACGAGGTTATTGACGGATTAACGCTTAAAAGCGATTGGGGTGTTGAATTTGAGAATCGCAGAGATGACCGGTTCTATGGCCCTTCCACTTCTCAGTCGAAAAATACCAGCGGTGGAAATCCTATGGTGACTATTGATACCAGTGAACGTTTGCGTCAAAGGGTTGCCAACACCATTTCTTATGCCAAGGATGATCTGCTCCCCGGGCATGACATTAATTTGCTGCTGGGGCAGGAAATTTATACTTACAATTCTAAGAGTCTTGACATGGAATCCAGGTTCTTTCCAAGTGATGTAACTGTAGATGCTGCATTGGCTATGATGAATCTGGGTTCGCCTCAGCCAACAGAATCGTTTGAGTCGCCCGAAGATCGCATTTCTTCTTACTTCGGACGTTTTAATTACAACTTCTCGGAGAAGTTCCTGCTGTCTGTCACCATGCGTGCAGATGGATCCAGCAAATTTGCAGAAGGAAACCGTTGGGGTTATTTCCCCTCGGTGGCTGGAGCCTGGCGGATTTCTGAAGAGCCTTTTGTCAGTGGAATTGGCTTGCTGTCCAATCTGAAATTGCGCCTCAGTTATGGTACTGCGGGAAACAATCGTATTGGTGATGACATGTGGAAAATGGTTTACACTACCAGTGATGACGACAAACCTTATTTTGTAGATGAAAATCTTCAAAATCAACTGGTTCCCGGAAGTACCATCGCCAACCCTGATTTGAAGTGGGAGACCACTTATACCAGGAATGCAGGTCTGGATTTCGGATTCTTCAACAATCGGGTTAATGGTTCTTTCGATGCTTACTACAATACCACGAAAGACCTTTTGATAAGAGCAAACATTCCATCCAATACCGGCTTTGATTACCAGATGCAGAACATCGGTGAAACTTCCAACCAGGGTGTTGAACTGGCTTTGAATGCTCGTATTATTCAACGTCGCGATTTCACTTTGAATGCTTCATTTAATATTGCTTTCAATATCAACAATGTTGAGAAACTCGGTGATGTGAAGATGTCTTTGCAGAGTTCTGAATGGTATGGCAGTTCTTCGGGTCCAACAGGAGATTATTTGCTGAAAGAAGGTGAACCTGTCGGACAGATGTGGGGATATGTTACTGATGGAATGTATAAATACAGCGACTTTAATTACGATTCCGACACTGAAACCTACAGCTTAAAAGAGGGTGTGCCTGATAACAGCACTTTAATCGGGGCCCGCTTCTTTGGCCCGGGAACCTTGAAGTTCAAAGACCTTGGTGGTGAGGGAGATGTAATTAATCCTGAGGATGACCGTACCATTATTGGTAATGCCAATCCTGACCATACTGGTGGATTTAACCTGACTGCCACTTACAAGGGATTTGACTTTTCAGCGTTTTTCAACTGGGTGTATGGAAATGATATTTACAACGCCAACAAGCTGGAATTCACCTCATTCCCCGATACCAGACTGTATGGAAACCTTCTTTCAACGATGAGCTGGGAAAATCGTTTTTCTATTGTTCATCCCGAAACCGGAGATTTTGTTTACAGTCCGGAAGGTCTGCAGATGCTCAACCAAAATGTGGAAATCTGGCACCCGATGATGAGTCGTGTAGTCTTGCACTCATGGGCTGTTGAAGACGGATCTTTCCTGAGACTGAACAATGTTACAGTGGGATATACTCTTCCGGAGAATCTAACCTCACGCTTTTTTGTTGAGAAACTAAGGTTTTATGTCACCGGTTACAATTTGTGGACATTTACCAATTATTCCGGTTACGATCCCGAAGTGGATACCAGACGTTCTACTCCGCTTACGCCTGGAGTTGACTATTCTGCTTATCCCAGAAGCCGTTCGATTATTGCTGGTGTAAATCTCACATTTTAAAAACATTTGTTGATTATGAGAACTTTATCGATATATCTGATAACAATGCTGCTCGGGTTATTGGTCTTCACCGGCTGTGAAGATGATTTTCTCGAGACAGAAACGAAATCGAGCTATACCACCGATGTGGTATTCTCCAACCCGGCATTTACACAAAATGCTTTGTATGGTATTTATTCGCTGATGACCCATGATGATACCTACTCCCAGATGTTTCCAATGTATGCTTCCATGAACTCCGACATTGAAGTGGTTGCTTTTGGTACCGGAGATTATGGAGACAATGGTCGTCGTGGTATAGGTAACTATCTGGCCACACCGGGTAACAGTGAACTCACCAAGCCCTGGAATGTCCTTTATCGTGCCATCGAGCGCGCGAATATCATGATTTCCGAGGTGCCAAACAGTCCTGTGATGAGTGGCGATAATGAAGTTGCTAAGGCTAAAATGATGGCCTATTACGGTGAAGCGCTTACACTGCGTGCTTTGTTCTATCTGGAACTGGTTCGCAACTGGGGTGATGTGCCATTCAAAACTGAACCTACCAAACCTGATGGGTCTAACTTTTTTATACCTAAAACCGATCGTGATGTGATTCTGGAAGCTATGATCGAAGATCTTCAGGAGGCTGAACAATATGTGCCCTGGATTGATCGAAGTGATGCCGGAACCCCGGAACGTATCAGCAAAGGATTCGTGAAAGGGTTAATGGCTCGTATTGCGTTGACGCGTGGTGGCTATAGTCTGCGTGCTGAATCTAACACTATGGAACGTGGCTCTAACTGGGAAGCTTATTACCAGATTGCACGTGACGAGTGTAAGGAGATTATGGATGAAGGCGTTCACTCTTTAAATCCTTCTTACAAAAACGTATTTGTGCGTCAAAACCAGCTTGAACCGGATCGTCAGTATTACGAAAGCCTCTTTGAGGTAGGCCACGGAATGGCCCGAAGCGGAGAAGCCGGTTATTACATCGGAATACGGTACGATACCAATCCCAAGTATGGGCGTGGAAACCAGGGAGGTGCACTTACACTGCCTCATTATCTCTATTCTTTCGAACCGGAAGATAGCAGACGCTTGGTTACCGTTGCTTTCTATAAATACAACAACCTCCCTCAGATGGAGATTTATACCGACCCTACGCAATTCAGATTTGCAAAGTGGAACCTTAAATGGATGTCAGATGCTTATCTGTCTGCCAATCGAAATGCCGGAAATAAATTGTTGACCGGAATCAACTGGACCATGATGCGCTATTCTGATGTATTGCTGATGTTTGCTGAGGCCGAAAATGCTTTGAATGGCCCGACAGCTGCAGCCAAGGAGGCTTTGAAGCAGGTGCGCCGCAGGGCGTTTGAGCCCGAAATGCATCCCGACATGGTGGAAAACTATGTGGAAAGCCTTGCCAGTGCTGAAGAACTCTTTGATGCCATCGTTGATGAGCGTGCACTTGAGTTTGGGGGGGAGAGTATTCGTAAGTATGACCTTATCCGCTGGAACCTGCTGGACGAGAAAGTCAAGGAAGCACGTGAGATGAATCGTCGCATTGTTTATGGTGAAGCTCCTTATGAGAATGTGCCCCAATATCTTTATTATCAGTATTCTGAACAGGATTCTGAAGACCTGAACTTTCAGACACTTAATCTGGATGAAGAGTTGGGAGATATCAATATTCCCGATTTCGAAAGAGTTGAATGGATGTCCGGTATCAGTGAAACAGATAAAGATGAATTTGTTCAGTGGCTTAACCTGATGTCTTCCGGCCTGGATGAACATCCCAACAGGCACTTGTTTCCAATAGCCCAGCCGGTTATTGATGATGCCAATGGAGCTTTTGTTAACGAATATGGTTTTTAATTTTAAAATTTAATAGCTATGAAATTTAATCTTTGGAAGTTAATGTTTTTATTAGCAGCCGGTTTGATGATTATTCTGCCGTCCTGTGACGACGACGATGATGGTGCCAATAAAACAGTGCGCCTTTTTCGCCCGGTGGAATTAACCACCAATTTTGACGGAACAACTGTTGAATTGAACTGGTTGCCTATTCTTGGCGCCCAGTCGTATAATATGGATCTCAGCAAAGATAGTCTGAAGTTTACTGATATTGTGGAATCTTTTACCGGTATTACTGAACTTCCGGTTATTATCCCGGATCTTGAAGGTGGGGCCAGATACTCTGTACGTATTATGGCAATGGCCGAAAATCCGGAGTACAACTCGGAATATGCTGAGTTGACTTTCAAGACGCCTACGGAGAATATTTTATATCAGCCCGAAGGTGAGGATGTCGGTTCCAATGATGTGATTATTTCCTGGGATCCGGCTAAGGCAGTATCACATATTGTCATTTCATCTGCTGACGGTGGTGAAATGGAATATCAGATAAGCGCCGACGAGCAGGCTGTGGGTGAAAAACTGTGTGACGGACTTATTGGTGAAACCAACTATACCGCCGAAATCTTTAATGGTGATATTAAGCGTGGTTCCATTACCTTTAAGACATTAATTGATATTGGTGATGCTACCCTTGTTGGACCTGATGAAGACCTGGTGGAAATCATAAATACTGCAGGTGAAGGCACATTTGTGCTTGAGCCGGGTGACTATACTGTAAGTTCTGGTACGATTACTGTTACAGGGTCGCTTACCGTTAAGGCTCTGAATGCCAGTGATAAACCAACTATTCATGCAGCTTTCTATTTCGAAGGTGGAACCAGTTGGATTCTTGAAGACCTGAATTTCTCGGGTTATACAATTCTTGATGGAGCAGTTAATACCGAAGAGAAAGAAAGCTATGCCACGCGTATCAGTAGCGATGCTGTTGCCGGAGACGAGTTGATTCTTCGCGGATGTACTTTCAGCAATTTCGACAGATCACTTCTCAGGGGAACTGAAGGCGGTAGCGTCAATAGTTTGGTCATTGATAACTGTATTGTTGACAATGTTACTATCGGAAATAATGAGTTTATCGACCTTAGAAGTTGTGCTATTGCCAATATCTCTATTACCAACACTACTTTCAGCAATTCCAGCAGCACTCGTCATTTCTTACGTTGCGACGACATTGCCGGATTCGAAGGTCAGGTAATAAACATTGAGAACAATACTTTCTACAAGGTTGCCAATCCAAGTAACCGCGTGGTATATGTCCGTACCATTGGGAATATGGTAACCGTTAAGAACAATGTTTTCTCAGAAATGGCCGAAGCTCAGTTCCGTGCTGATGATCCGGCAACCGGATTCCCTGTAGTTGATTACAACTATTATCACAATGCAGTGAATTTGACAGAGTCAGAGTTGAACGGTCCTAACAATATTACCGATAACACTGCCAGTCCGTTTGCTGATCCTGAAAATGGTGATTTCAGCATCGACTTTAATTCACCTATTCGTAATTCAGGCGAAGGAAATGGTTCTATGGGAGATCCAAGGTGGATTCAATAAACTAATGACTTTTTCGGGGATGCACGTACTAGTGTGCATCCCCGCTTTTAATGTTTTTGAACACGTCCCAATTTGTTTATAAATATGCTTAGTATGTGTAAAAGATTTTTTTATCTGTTTTTTGTGGTCTTTATGGTTTTCGCGCTGGCAGGTTGTGAGGAAGAAGAGACGATAAGTGGCCCGGGTGACCCTGAAACTGAGACAACCGATGACAATTCGGATGATTCGGAGGAGGAAGCAAACGACAATGAGGATGACAATCAAACAGACGACGACCAGGATGATGGAAATAGTAACCCAGGAGGGGCCATAGCTTTTCCAGGTGCTGAAGGTGGTGGCATGTACACCACAGGAGGCCGTGGAGGAGATGTTTATGTGGTAACATCACTTGAGGATGGTGTTTCGGAAGGAACACTCCGCTATGCCGTCAGTCAATCGGGCGCACGTACTATTGTTTTTGCGGTAGCAGGAACAATTTATCTTAACTCAGAATTAAAAATATCAAACGGTGATATTACCATTGCCGGGCAATCTGCTCCGGGAGGAGGGATTACTCTTGCCGGGTATCCTGTTACGGTATCTGCAGATAATGTTATTCTTCGTTTCCTTCGATTCCGGATGGGAGATGAAAATGCTGTTGAAGGAGATGCGTTGTGGGGTCGCAGGCATGCTGATATTATTATTGATCATTGCAGTATGAGTTGGAGCACAGACGAATGTGCTTCATTCTACGACAATGAAAATTTCACAATGCAATGGTGCTTAATTGCCGAAAGTCTCAATGAATCTGTTCATGGTAAAGGGGCTCATGGATATGGCGGACTTTGGGGCGGTTACAATGCTACATTTCATCATAATTTACTGGCCCACCACAAAAGTCGTAACCCCAGATTCTATGGTGTGCGAGATGGCATTGTTCGCGAAAGAGCAGCCATGGTCAACAATGTAATTTACAACTGGGGAAGCAACTCTTCCTATGGTGGAGAAGCGGGAGAGTACAATATTGTGAATAATTACTATAAAGCCGGCCCGGCAACAGATAGTCATCCCGACCGGATTTTTGAAGCCTACTACGAAGTGTCTTATGGAAAATTCTATGTAACCGGAAACTATGTGGATGGTTATCCCTCAGTAACAGCGGATAACTGGCAGGGAATTGACCTGAAAAGTGGTGGCGATAAGAGTACTTTGGTGGCTGATTCACGTTTCGATATCACCGAGGTTAATTATACATCTGCTGATGAGGCTTATGCAGCGGTGCTGGAACATGTGGGCGCAAGTCTTTACCGTGATGTTGTGGACGAAAGGATTGTTGGTGAAGTGAGGAATGGTGATGCAACTTTTGGCGGTACTTATGGGGACGCACTTGGAATTATTGATACGCAATCAACTGTAGGTGGCTGGCCCGAGTTAGCGCCCGGAACAGTTTCTGCTGATTCAGATAAGGATGGAATGCCCGACGACTGGGAGTCTCAGAACGGGTTGAATCCTGATAATGCTTCAGATTCATCAGGAAACACCCTTGACGACATTTACACCAATCTGGAAGTTTATCTGAATGAACTGGTGACGTCAGGAGTCGGATTCGGAAGCTGATTCTTCTTTGAATCACTCAAAAATAGGATTCGGATTTTGATACTATCAGGAAAATATGATTTCGATAGTTGTTTTCTTCAAAGCTTGCGATTTAATTTTTTAATGGAACAACATTCAACGCATCATTTGGAAAACCTGGCAGAAGGAGAAAATTTTATTAATGCATCAAAAAATAAAATCATGAAGATTTTTTCATATTTAGTGTTCACGCTTGTGGTTCTTTTTTCCATGGGATGCAACCATGAAAAGCCTGACAAAACTAGTCAGAAATGGTCAGTAAAAATGGCCAATTCGGTAATACATCGCTACGATAGTTTGGTGAATTATCTGAATCCTGATAAAATAAAGTGGCAATACGATATTGCCATGCTGGGTCAGGCCATTGATAAACTGGGACATGAGGATTCCATCTATTCTCAATACATGGAAGATTATGTGGATTATTTTGTTACCGAATCGGGTGACGTAAGAAAATATGATCCAACCGATTACAATATTGACAGAATAAATCCTGCTAAAAATATTATTACGGTTTACAAGCGCAAAGGGGATTCAAAATACCGTAAAGCAATAGAAATGCATGTGGAGCAGATGCGCAATCATCCTAAAACCAATAGTGGCGGATATTGGCACAAAAAAATCTATCCATGGCAAATATGGCTCGACGGAGTATATATGGCCACGCCTTTCCTGGCACAATACGCAAGAGAATTTAACGCTCCGGAATGGTTTGATGAGGCGGCTCATGAGATTCTGCTCACCTATGAAGTGACACATGATGAAGAGACTGGTTTGTTGTATCATGCGTGGGACGAAAGTAAGGAACAAAAATGGGCTGACCCGGAAACAGGTCGATCTCCGCATTTCTGGAGCCGTGCTATGGGGTGGTATATGATGGCTATTGTAGATGTACTCGATTATTTTCCTGAGGACCATCCCAAAAGGGATTCGATTATTACCGTTTTTCAATCTACTGCTGATGCTTTGCTGAAAGTGCGTGATGAGGAAACAGGTCTTTGGTATCAGGTACTTGATATGGGTAACCGTGAAGGCAATTACATCGAAGGATCGGGTAGTGCCATGTTTGCTTATGCCTTTGCAAAAGGTGCTGGAAAAGGCTATCTTGATAAATCATATCGCACCGTTGCCAACGATGTGTTTGATGATATTTTGGAGCATCTTATCACGGTGGATGAGGATGGACTGGTTACCATGCACAATATTTGTGGTGCCTGTGGTTTAGGAGGCAATCCTTATCGTGACGGGACTTACGAATATTATATCAGCGAAACCAAAGTGGATAATGATCCCAAAGGTGTTGCACCTTTTATTTTTGCAGCTATTGAGCTGGACAGATAGAAGTTTTTAGCTGTTAGTTCTTGGCTCATAGCTGTTAGTGTTCTGCGATTGTCCGGAGGGATGTGAAAAGGAATCTCTTTTTTAACCTGATACCCACATTCTCAATTCCATATTATGATTGGATTACATTCTAATTAAGACAGAAATGATGCAAAGATTTAAAATAGTAGCGACAATCCTCATTTTGATGTTTTCAGGTTGGGCCTGTTCCCAGGGACAAAATGACCAACAGGTACTTGCTTTTCCGGGTGCCTTGGGTGCCGGAAAATATACCACCGGAGGACGTGGAGGAGAGATTGTGTTGGTGACCAACCTGAATGATGAAGGCCCGGGAAGCCTCCGAAAGGCAGTCAGGAAACACGGGGCCCGCATCGTTATTTTCAAAGTTTCGGGGAATATTGAACTAAAAAGCCCTTTAGATATTAATAACGGGGACATCACGATCGCCGGGCAAACAGCCCCAGGTCAAGGCATCTGTCTTACAGGATATCCCCTAAAGGTCAAAGCTGATAATGTAATTGTCCGGTATGTCAGAGTTCGACCGGGAGATATTTCTGGAGGTGAGGTGGATGCTTTCACCTGCAAAGACAACCGAAATGTGATTGTTGATCATTGCAGCTTTAGCTGGGGGAACGATGAGGTGTGCTCAGTTTACGACAACGAAAATTCCACCGTACAATGGTGTATCATCAGTGAAAGTATGAATAAGTCTGATCACCATAAAGGCGAACATGGATATGGTGGAATATGGGGCGGTAAAACCGCCTCCTTTATTGGCAACCTGATGGTGCATCATATCAGTCGCAACCCACGATTGCAAGGAAGCAGATACCATAAACAACCGGAAAAGGAAAGGGCCGAACTGGTTAACAACGTGGTTTATAATTGGGGTTCGAAATGTATGTATGCCGGTGAGGATGGTAATTACAATATGGTGAATAACTATTTTAAACCGGGACCTGCTACATCCAATAGTGCATCGGAGGAGTTCCTGGAACCTTACAAGCCTTTTAGCAATTACTATATTTCGGGAAACGTGATGCACGGAAATTCGGAAATTACCGGAAATAATGCTCTTGGGTTGGATATCGACGATTATCCGGTTGATTCAATTTTAGTATCTGAGCCTCATGTGATTTCTGATTATGCTCCTCTAAGTGCAGAAGTGGCTTTTGAAGAGGTTGTTAAACATGCAGGAGCTTCTTTGAAGAGAGATGCTGTTGACAGCCGCATTATGGAAGAGGTTCAAAATGGATCTTTTACCTATGGAGAAAATGGAATTATTAATTCCCAAAGTGATGTGGGAGGCTGGCCAGATCTTGAATCAGCAGAATATCCCCGGGATTCTGATAATGATGGGATTCCTGACGCCTGGGAAAAATCCAACGAACTGGACAGCAATAATCCTGAAGATGCAGCTGTAATGTCAATTTCTGATGATTATGCCAACATCGAGGTTTGGTTCAATAGCCTGGTGGAATAATACAATTCATAGACAAACAGTTCACTCAGGTTTTGCAATGGTTGTCCGTTCCCGTTGATTTTGGGTTGCGGGCAACTATTTGCTTTATTGAACAGTTATTAAATAAACGATTATGCAACGATTTTTTACTCTTTTTATTCTGTTT
>NZ_JADQBH010000076.1 GCF_016278715.1 Marinilabilia sp.
TTTTACGGAGTCATTGAGTGTTTTAAGTACGGCAAGAGCTTTTTCAGGTTGCTGATTAAGATTGTAGGTTCGGGCAATGGTGCGTTGCAAATCTACTCCGAAGGGCGAAAACCTTTCGGATGCAGGAATAATCTTCAGCGCCTTATGAAAAAGTGTCAGTGCAGAATCCAATTGCTGATTGGTGTGTACAAAGCAGATGCCCAGCTGAGTCAAGGCGTCCACATGCCCCGGATTTATTACAAGAATATCAGAATACAGTGAAATAGCCTCCCCGTAATTTTTATCATCGGCGGCCACAAGTGCCTTCTTCAGTGTTCGCAACTGCAAGTCATCTCTACCGGCATCAACAGGCAGAGCTGCTGAAATCAACAGCACAAGGACAATTGCCTTTCGTGTCATATTGTGTAAAAACCTCATGTTCATGGTCTTCCCCTCTGTTATTACATTCTTTGTTACGACCATAAAATGTAAAAGATTGTATTTCAGGATAAACCACATTCAGATTTTGACCAACGAACAGAAATAGAGGATAAATGGCTCGGCTTTACCGAATAACTATTCCGGAAGCGCCTGATTGTTAGAAAAAGTAAAAAAACATGAGACATAGAGAGAAGGTAGGATGGTAGAAAGTTGCAAGTATTAATAAGATTCAGGGAAAATTGTTTTAGATGACACGTTGCAATCGCCGCGGATTGAAACACCTTAGAAACATGAGGGAAAAGGATTTAAGTTTATAGTCACGTGTGTATTTATAGAGATTGCTTCGGAATAAACCCTCGCAATGACCTTCGCTCTTGTTTGTAGGAAAGGGGAGACATCAGGGCGGCTTCGCTGCCCTGATGTCTCCCCTTTTACCATTGTGATGCTGTCATTGCGAGACCTGAGCCCGAAGAAATCTCTAATGACCAAAACGTTACTTTAAACATTGCTAAATGAAAAAAGGAATTAAAGCATTAGCGTTTTGCCTCTTAAATACATAATTCCCCTTCTCTGACAAATGAAGTCATGGTGGTAGATTTTGTGCCCCCAGAATCAAGCAGGTACCCGTGACGACGGCCGACACCTTTCTGCCATACTCCTTTTCTTCCTAAAAGTACTCCGCCACTTCGACCAGTGGCGCAACCCAAATCTCGTCTTCATGGGCCTGAAGATATTCCACTAATTGATTGTGTGCCTCCAGGGATACGTTCATATTGTGTTCGCCCCCTACTCCGTGAAATAAGAACACCAACAATCCACCCTCTTCGCGGGCTTTCTCCACCTGTGCAATCAATTCTTCACCGGTGTGGTTCATAGCGACAAAAGAACCAACCTCCATGCGATTGATTTCACCTTGCTTTTCGATGCGATAAACCACATCACGGGCGGCGGTAAACCAGCCGGAGATGGCTTCCACAAAAGACGAGTCTTCAGCAACTTTGTCGCCGCAGGTATAGGCAAATGTTCGTTGCTCTTTTCCGTCAATGGCTTTCAGAAAAGCATTGGCCACACGAATTTCCTCAGTCAGCCGGGAAAAGGAGTACGTGGAAAGATCCTGGTCGGGAAGAATCCAGTCGCGTCCGGGCAAACTGCCATCGCAGGGATGAAAAAGGGTGTGATTGCCCAACTCATGACCGTTTTTGGCAATCTGCCGCCAGTCATCCATTCGCTCCGCCAGTGCCAAAGCATTTCCGGGAACATAGAAAGTACCCCTCATACCGGCAGCATCCAACGCCGGAACCACATTGTCGAGATGCACATTCAACGCATCATCGTACGAAAGCACCACGGCTGCTTTGTGGTTGTTCCAGGGGCCTTCGTTTTGTTTGGTTTGAGCCTGGCAAGCAGTCACAGCCAATAGCCCGGAAATTGTAATAATTGATATCAATTTATTCATTTTTCGGATGGTTTTATTTTGATTTTGAATGCATCTTTAAAGTACCCTGTTCTATGTTGATATAGTCTCTGCTCCAGATTACTGGTAACGCTGGAATAAAAAACAGTATTGCTTTGGTTTAATAGAATATATACAAACCCTGTCTTATCCATTGGGATAGGAGTCGAAATGAATAAACTCACAAAATAGTAAAGTATTTTCAATTCAGAAAACCGCCCCATCCGGAAGTTGTATCAGAATTACCCCATCAACTCAATTCAAACTGTTATTGCTTCGGGGAAATAAACCCGCAAATTCAACTGTTACTGAGATTGCTTCGCCCGTTCATACATTGGGCATGGTATACTTTTTCTATGGTGTTTAAACTCTGCCTTACACCTTGTCATAGTGAATAATTCATCGTTTATTGTTTTAGTTCATCACGAATATGCTAAGACATTCGACACCTTCAGAGTCGCGTTTGTATTGAACAATTTTTTGCTATAAATATGGGAGACCTTCGGACTCCGGCATTTCATTCACCAAATCCAATTTGGGGTTTGGCACCGAAGGGGGTCACATATTTATAGAAAACCCGGGAGAGAAAAAGAACATGACCCCGAAGGCGGTCACATATTTATAGGCAACCCGAAAGGGAGAAAACACCGCCCCCGAAGGCGGTCGTATGTTTATATACCCCGAACCAATGCTTTTTTTTCCAATACTCTACAACCAACTAACACCTACCCTCCTCCAAATCCCTCCTTTCAAAAAAATGCATTACATTTGACAAAGGATAAATCCTACACGAAAAACGTATGGATTTGACACAATCACAACAAAAAACAGACGAATGAAAATGGCAAAACCATTTCTCAAATGGGCAGGTGGTAAAACACAATTAATCAACAACATCCACAGCGCATTGCCTGACGATGTTATTGTAGAAAATTTTACCTATATTGAGCCTTTTGTGGGTAGTGGTGCCGTATTGTTCCGAATGCTGAACAACTTTCCCCAAATTGAGAAAGCGGTCATCAACGACATCAATGAAGATTTAATCAACACGTATCGCACTATTGCCTCGAATCCGGCAGATCTTATTGCTGTCCTGGGGGAGTTGCAGAAAGATTATCATACACTGGAGGAAAAAAAGGAGGAAAAAAAGGAATATTATTATGCACGGCGTGCACAATTCAACGCGAGAACGACTGACAATACTACGCAGGCTGCATTGTTTATATTTCTGAACCGAACCTGTTTCAACGGACTTTACCGGGTAAACCGCCTGAATCAGTTCAATGTCCCTATGGGCTCCTACAAACGCCCAACCATCTGCGACAGCGAAAATATCTGGGCAGTGAGCGAGGCATTACAAAAAGTGAAGATACTTTGTGGCGATTTCGAAGCAACTCTCAACTATGCCGGAACCGAAACTTTTTTCTATTTCGATCCGCCCTATAAACCATTAAGCCAAACCTCCAGCTTCAACTCTTATGCACGTAACGAATTCAACGACACGGAGCAAACAAGATTAAGAGACTTTTGCGAAAAACTTGACCGCCGGGGCCATAAATGGATGCTGAGCAATTCGGATGTGAAAGACCATAATCCGGAAAACAATTTTTTCGACGATCTCTATTCTGGTTTTCTCATCTCGCGGGTAAAAGCAAGGAGAAATATTAACTCTGACTCAGCAAAAAGAGGGAAATTAAACGAACTTTTAATTACCAATTACGAATACGAACCCATAGCACAGACACTTTAATCCTGACTCAAACAACAGCTATCAACAAAAATGGTCGGAACTACCCAAGGTATCCGCCTGCAACACTAAATAGTAAACATGAGCACACTGGTAAAACAATTAAAGAATCAAAGAAAAGTAATTTTTGATCGCGGTAAGTTTGATGAATGGTGCGTCTGGGTTGTTGAACCCGACGGAATAAAAGTGGCCCCCCGTGACGAGGAATACTTTTCGGATCTGTATAAGATTTCGAAGACCTACGCTCCCTATAAAGTGTATAATGACTTTTTGGAAGTTTTCAACCGAACCACCAACACCATTGAAGAAAATGTTTTAAGTTTAATCGACAGCATTACCTCCACCTATTTGCATGGCGACCAAAAGCTTGTCGAGCAATGGTTTACCGTAGTCTATGCAGGAATGGTAGCCGAAGAGAACAAGGAGCATGCTGTTTTGAAAAAAAGAGTAAAAAGACTCGGCGTGTACCAGGTGCTGATTCTCGGAATGTCGGCAGCTAAGGCAGCTTCCTTCAGCAAAGGGAAGCCCTGGCGCGAGCTGGATGCGATTATGAAGAACTATGGATTTTAAAGGTGAAATTGAACCATACCAGGCATCAATAGTCTGGTAGAAAAAGCTTTAACGCAGAGACGCAAAATATTATTATGAGTGAGTTGAGGCCTGCCTGTTTGAGTTTTTTAACACCCTTAATATCAACTAATTGCAATCCCAAAACTTCGGAATCACCGGGTATTGAGGCATATAAGGGCTGAAGAAATGATGGAAAAATACCTCTTCTCCGGAGAAGGAGCAACCTGAAAAGCTCGTTCTTAAATTCAAGAACTTCCAATTCAGAAAACAGCCACCGCAAAGTAACTTTCAAACAAAATAAATATGAATAAGGCATTTACATCAGTCATGCTGACCTTACTAATTGGTTTTTCAGCCTGTGAGTCCCACCAACCGACCAAAGTAGCATGCGTTGGTGACAGCATCACCGAAGGATTTGGAATCTCCCCGCAAAGTGTTTTCAGCTACCCTGTAGTGCTGGACAGCCTGTTGGGCAATAACTACACTGTGATGAATCTGGGACGCAGTGCCACCACCATGCGTTACAACGGCGATTTCCCCTACCGCACCGCCAAAGAATTTTCCAATATTTTTGCTTTCGAACCCGATGTGATAGTCATCAAGCTGGGCACCAATGACACAAAGCCCAACAACTGGGATGCGGAGAAATTTGAAAACAGCTACCAGGCAATGATTGATACCCTTGGCACCATAGCTTCACACCCCCGAATTTACCTTTGCCTGCCGGTTCCCGTTTTTAAAACCAAATGGGGCATCAACGATTCCACCGTCGTGAAGGGAGTCATTCCTGCCATTAAAAAGATTGCCGAAACCAACCAACTTCCGGTTATCGACCTTTACGAACCCATGCTTGATAAAGGGGCCATGTTTTTCGACAGCATCCATCCCGATGCTCAGGGGGCAGCTGTAATGGCGAAGATAATTGCGGGGGAGATTAAGAATTAGCATTACAACCACATAACTTTAACCATATAAGGGTTTTAAGTTTATGAAAAAAGGGAGAAAAATGTGTGACCAAAGCCGCCATATTTTTCTCCCCTTTAATTTTATAGTCAGCACCTTAATGCGAATCCTAACCATCCGGGGAAGCAATCTCTGTAGCTTAAGCACTCAAATCAGTGATGCCGGATTTCCTACCCGACTAATCTTCCTCCTCACCTTCCTCAAACAGGTTCACTTCACATTCAAACTCCGTTTTTACGATCTCATCTTTGGTCAGCCATTTTTCTGATGTAATCATTTGATAATGACCGGCTCCTTTATCCTTTAAATCCCAAACAATACCCTCTGCTTCGGGAAAAGGAACTCTTCCTTCCAGCTGATCTCCAAACAGGCGCAGGAGCAGATTGTTGTCCGACAAGCCATGTACCAGCGCCTTCAGCACCAGTTCCTTGTTGATCTCCACATCTGCATTGTCTTTACATTCCAATTCAAAACCAATCACATTAACCTGGATATGCGGAAACTTACCGTTATAGGCCTTGTAGAGTAACTGATTCACCTCAAACAATGGCTTATGGAGATCAATCTCCGTATATTTCTCGGCCATTTTTTGTTCCAGCATCTCGTGTGAGAGATTATCAATTTGTCCCTCGCTCAGTTGACCAGACAACTTATAATCCAGTACTTCCCTGGCAGCTTCCCTCGGCTCAAACTCATTGATGGCCATAAAAAGGAAGTCCTTAACTTCATTGTCGTTCAAGGAGGAACCATCAGGCACCTCAAACCGGCTCAAAAGTTCTTTGAAATCCGAAAGACTCCAGGCACCCTCCAGTTCGTCGGTGTTCTTAATGTCATTAATCTTTACAAGAAATTGCATAAATAAAATTTTCTGTTCCTAAAGATAACCGATGAGACGAAGTTTTGTTGTGTAAATATTCAAAAAACCGGCACGGATTGAGTTATCAATCGGTGCCGGTTTTTTGGATAATAAAAGTATTCTTCAGCGCTATTTCCTATCCCCGTTGTATCCCCATTTCAAATAGAGGGCTCCCCACGTAAATCCGGCACCAAAAGCCGCCAGTATAAGATTATCGCCTTTCTTCAGCTGATTCTCCCACTCCCAGAGACACAGGGGCAACGTGCCGGCAGTAGTATTCCCGTATCGTTGGATATTGATCATCACCTGACTTTTATCAATTCCCATCCGCCTGGCAGTACCTTCGATGATGCGCATGTTAGCCTGATGAGGAACCAGCCAGTTGAGACTTTCAGATGTGATGTTGTTGCGTTCCATCACCTCCACAGCCACATCGGCCATCCTGGACACAGCATGTTTGAATACATGAGGGCCGTCCTGATAGATAAAGTGTTCCCGATTCTCAACGGTTTCATGCGAGGGCGGTTTCACGGAGCCACCAGCTTTCTGATGCAGGTAAACCCGCCCAAAACCGTCACTTTGCAATTTGTTGTCCATGATACCCACATTTTCGGTGGTGGGCTCCACCAGTACCGCACCTGCTCCGTCTCCAAAAAGAACACAAGTTGTGCGATCAGAATAATTGGTAATAGAGGACATCTTATCAGCGCCTACAACGATTACTTTTTTCTTGTTGCCCGATTCCACAAAACGGGTGGCTGTATCGAGGGCATACAAGAAACCGGAACATCCGGCATTGATGTCAAAGCTGTGCGCGTTGCGTATATCACACTTGTCCGAAATAATATTGGCGGTAGCCGGAAAAACATGGTCGGGAGTAACCGTAGCGCAAATGAGCATATCCACGTCTTCCGGAGAGGTTCCTGACTTTTCCAACAGCTGATTGACCGCCATCATGGCCATATCAGAAGTTCCTTTGCCTTCCCCCTTAAGGATTCGTCGCTCTTTAATTCCCACTCTGGAGGTAATCCACTCATCGGAAGTCTCAACCATTTTGCTTAATTCCTCGTTCGAAAGAACGTAATCAGGAACATATCCGCCAACGGCGGTAATAACTGCATTCAACTTTTCCATGGTAATGAACTGGATTTAAGGGGCTATTAATTTCCCGGTGCGTCACAGAAAGTGGCGGGCCATGGTTCAGCCCAGATAATGAAAGGACTTTGGCAGAACCAAAGTTCAACAAACAAAACTGCCCCTAAATGAAGCACTTAGGGGCAAATTTTAATTAATCAAATTTTGTAGTCTGCAAACCGCAGCAATATAATTCAATGTCCAAACTGCGAAAGTTTTCATATCGTCTTCAGCTCTGTTCCCAAAAAAAGAAACAAGTTGTTGCCGGATGACTAGCACTTTGCAACCGAACATCTCAATCAGACTTGACTTAAGCTGTAACTTCTTTCTCTACAGCAAGTTTTCCTCTGTAATGACCACACTCATCACATACCGTATGCATTTTGATGGTTGCGCCACAGTTGGAACAAACTCCCAAAGCAGTTATACCAGCTTTGTAATGAGTTCTTCTCTTGTCTCTTCTTGTTTTCGATGTTTTTCGTTTTGGATGTGCCATCTTATAACCTCTTTTTACTTGTTGTTTTTATTTATTAATTTCTTTAACTCTTCCCATCGGGGATCTATAGGTTCCTCGTCATCAATATCTTCATCATCAGATACCGAAATATCGTTGTGTACCATATACTCTTCCAGGCGCTCGAGCATTTCCGGGTCGCATCCGGGAGTGCCGTCTTCATTGTCGGGATGAATATGCCTGATGGGCACACTAACCACAATGAACTCATAGAGATAACTGCCAATATTAAAGGTATGTTCCTCGTGCGGAATAACCACTATTTCTTCTGTCTGTTCGGCATATTGGTCACCAAAATTAACGTAAAGTGTTCCTTCATAATCTATCGGAACATCTACATCGGACAAACAGCGGTCGCAAACAGTGCCAACCTCCCCGTTAATGCTGAAACGAAATTCCAGCATCCGGCTGCTTTTAATGAGCTTTACGGTGGCCGTTAGGTCACCTGTCTCTACCTGCGGCTGCTCAAACAGCTCAAAAAAGGCATCCTTCAACCGGTACTCAAAGAGGTGTTCTCCATCTCTAAGTCCTTTAAAGGCAATGCCATACTCTTTAAATTTCTTCTCTGCTGCCATACGTAAAAACTTCGCAAAGGTATAAAATATTCATTGTGTGGGAAAAATAAATCGGGAAAAAGTTTTTTATTATCATATTGAGTGGCGAGGTGGTGAACTGGTAAGAAACCGCATCACCCAATATTTCAGGAAAAACTCAAAATACTTAACTGCTTTATATAGTTAATTCACCTATGTTTCTTATGTGTTTCAAATCCTTTTTAGAGTTGACGACAAACTACTTTTCCCCATTCAGGGCTCTGTTTTCTTCTCTGTATAAACTTAACAGGGTTGCAACCTGCGTTTTGATCTAAAACCATTGGCCTCTCTTCTGTGGGAGGAATTGCAAAAGATAATGCTCCTTGCTCCATGCCCCATGTTCTCTGAACCTTACTCCTTGCCTCCTCTGCTCACCCTCTCATCAAAATCCTAAAAGTAGTGCCCTTTCCGGGAGCAGATTCCTTTACAAATATCCGGCCACTGTGATAATCCTCCACGATGCGGCGAACCAGGGTGAGTCCAAGACCCCAGCCGCGTTTTTTAGTGGTATAGCCCGGTTTAAAAACAGTTTTATGAAAATTACGGGCAATCCCTTTTCCGGTATCTGTGATGTCAATAAAGGTCTGATTTTTATGAGTTCCCCAGGAAAAAGTCAGCGTGCCTTTACCTTCCATTGCATCAGCAGCATTTTTACTGATATTCTCTATCACCCATTCAAACAGGGGACGGTTTACACGGATTTCGGCAGTCGCCATTGTGTCGGGAGGCTCTACACATATCTCCACACCTTTTGACAAACGGTGTTCCAAATACCGGATGACATCGTGCAGCATATCCGTAATATCCACATTTTTCAGTTCGGGACGTGCACCAATTTTGGAAAAACGCGCGGTGATTATCTGAAGTCGCTGAATATCGTGTCGCATTTCATCCACCAGCGAGGGATCCACCTTTTTCAACTCCAACAATTCCAGCCATCCCAGCAATGAGGAGGTGGGTGTTCCAAGCTGGTGAGCTGTTTCTTTGGCCATTCCCACCCAGACTTGATCCTGTTCCCATCGGCGGGCTGCACTAAAGGTCCAGTAAGCAAGCAAAACAAACAAGACCACCACAATTAACTGAACCACCGGAAACCACCGAAGTTTTCGAAGAAGAATGGAATCCGCATAATAGAGATACTGCATCTGGTTATCGCCCAGATCGATCTCAATAGGCTCCAAGCCTTGCTTCATCTTCCGGAGTTCCTGCTGAAGAAAAACAGCCTGGTTTTTCTGTGGCAATTCCAGATTTCGGTAAAAATAGATGGTATCCTTTGAATCAGCAATAATCAAGGGGACTGTAGTGTTGTTTTGAATGATCTCGAACACCAGTTCAAGCGACTGCTCATCAATATCGGGCCGGGCAAACTGCCGGTTAGCTTTGGCCCAAAGCTCCATTTTTCGGGTTTCTTCGTGTCTAAGTTCGGACGCCAGGCGACTGGTATAAAACAGGGAAGCCCCACCAATAATCAGGGCTCCTGTCATTAAAAGAAATTTCCACCATCTTTTCTGGCTGTAGATTTCCATTTATAGATTGCTTATGCCCCCGCGAGGGCTGTTATCCAATTCTTCACTTCTGCTGATGTGGTAAAAAGACCTTTGAAGAAAGAAACATCATTGTTTTTCAATGAGAGTACTAAATCCCTGGTAAATTCCCTGATATAAGCATCATCGGTTTTTTCTCACAGGCCGCTAACGACAAAACCAGAAACAAAAAAATAATATTTTCTTCATAGAACAAAAAAACAGAATGACTCCGGAACCCGGAAATAGGGGATTAAGCAATTTGGTATTTGTTGTCCTACTCAGAACCCACAGCTTCTACCGATACTTCTCGTCCCGGTTCAGGTAAATGCTCACATAGCTGTTGTAACGCAAGGAAGCCACATCTCCTCTTTCCACTGCCTCTTTCACGGCGCATCCCGGCTCATGCAGGTGAGTGCAATTATAGTAACGACATTTGGAAGCCACTTTAAATATTTCCCTAAAGTAGTGTGCCAGTTCTTCTTTTTCGATATTAAAAAGTCCGAAGCCCCTGATGCCAGGTGTATCAATAATGTACCCTCCAAACCCAAGCGGATGCATCTCGGCAAAAGTGGTGGTATGGCGTCCGGTATGATGTCGTTCGGAGATACGACCGGTTTTGAGGTTCAGTGACGGCTCCACTCTGTTGACCAGTGTGCTTTTTCCCACACCTGAATGGCCCGCCAGCAACGACACTTTATCTTTGAGCAATTCCTTCACAAACTCAAGGTCCTCATCATGTTTGGCAGAAGTGGTCAATACCCGGTAACCTATTTTCTCATAAATATCTTTATACTCTTCCAGTTGATCTTTAAGAAAATGGTCGTATCGGTCAACCTTATTGAATATGATGGTAGCGGGAATATCGTATGCTTCAGTAGTTGCCAACAGCCGATCGATAAAAACAGGTGTTGTAACGGGATAATTGATGGTTGCCACAATGATAGCCTGATCAATGTTTGCAGCAAGTATCTGGGTCTGCCGTGAAAGGTTTGATGCACGTCGCACAATAAAATTCCGGCGCTCTTTTATTTGCTCAATAACACCAGTTCCGGTACTTTGATCGAAAGAATACACCACCCGATCCCCTACGGCTACCGGATTGGTACTCTTCAACTCATCAAGCCGGAATTTCCCTTTTATCTTACACGATACAGGAGCCTCCTCATCGGATTTCACATTGTACCAGCTACCGGTCGATTTTATGACAACGCCTTCTCTCAAATGACCATTTTTTTATTCACTCAAAAATAATGATTTATCGGCTTCATTCACAATTCTGAAAAATTATTTTGTCGTTAACGGTCTTTTTTTCGAAAAATCACGACCCTCCTGCCATCCTCCAGAATCAGTTCGTAATGCCATTGACGAGCCATAAACCGGAATGTATTCAAAGAAAAAAACAAAACATGAGTGTCGTCGCGGGCATAAAACCAGTTTCGGAATTTCTCGGACCCCTGGTGCCACATCGACATAACTATCAGAAATCCCCCTGACTTTAACCGCTCATTGATAAGATTCATCTCCTTCACCGGATCATGAAAATGCTCAAAAGCCTCGGTAGAAAAAATAAAATCGAATGAACCATCCGGCAACCGGGGACCAAAAACAGGATCGTAATTCTGACAATTCAGTCCGTTCTCCCGGAGCAACACCGATAATGCAGGTCCCGGACCACTGCCAAAATCAAGCCCTTCCATCCCGCTTTCGAGAAAAGGAAGTGCAGGTTCAATGGCCTGATTTAAAAACCTGACGTACCCCGGGTCATTGATGTCATTTTCATGCTGCTCGTAACGCTTCCGCTCTTCGTCAACTGCAAGTAAATCAGTAGGAGCAACAAAAATCAGATCACATTCGGGACAGTGAAAATAATGTCTGTCAAGAGGCCCTTCAATAGCTTCAAGCCCTTTGGAATGGCTACAAAGAGGGCAATTTTGCTGCATCATCAACGAATTACATATACTTCAAATAATCTTTTACCTCCAGAAAGGCCTTTTCCAACCGAATCATGCGGTCGATCATAAACGTAAAT
>NZ_JADQBH010000178.1 GCF_016278715.1 Marinilabilia sp.
CGACGCTCTTCCGATCTATCCAGATGAATCCGCACTTTATCTTTAATGCGCTTACTTCATTGCAAAATTATATTTTGAGTGACCACAAAGGGGAAGCTTCTGAATATTTAAGTGATATTGCGTTTCTTATCCGCAAAATGATAGGGTATTCTGATGTGGAACTGATTTCTTTGACAGAAGAAAAAGAGGTGCTTAACAAGTATCTGAAAGTTCAGTGTCGTCGTTACTATCAGACTATTGATTGTGGTGTCAGTTCTGAAATAATTTCTGATTCTTGCAATCTGAAAGTTCCGCCTATGCTATCGCGGCCTCTGATAGATGATTTTTTTGCCAAAGGGAAAAGCAAAGACTGTTGTTGTCCGGGTATTACTGTTCTGTACGAACAGAAAGAGAACGAGTTGGAAGTGACTATTGAGAATAAAGGGGTGGTTGTTCCTGACAGCCAATCAAGGGCTACTTATGCCGTGATTGAAGAGCGAATTACTTCTTTACGCAAGGAATTTGGGCTGCGGCATAGGCAAATGGAACGGGTGGACATTATTAACGACGGCGAAATAATAGGCACCAGACTCAGATATTGGTTGCCGCTGATAAATGTTGAATAGTGCTATTTTCGGCCAAAATCGGCAGGTATTTCTCCCCAGGCCTTTGTATCCCACTTTAAAATAGATTGCGACCAGGAATTTTGTTTCAGCCAATTCTCAGCTCTTTCAATCAGTTTGAAAAGTGGTTCTGTGTTGCTGTTTCGTTCCAGCTTGGTAGCACATTTCTTCTTTTTAATCCATCCCAGGGCAGTAATTGAGTCAGTATAAATGGGGATATTCAGATTTTTTCGTTTCAGTTCGGCCAGCCCGTGAACAATAGCCAGAAATTCGCCGATGTTGTTGGTGCCAAGTGGAAATTTGCCATGAAACCATTGCTTGCCGGAATCTACAAAAACGCCCTGATACTCCATGGGACCTGGGTTTCCGCTGCATGCAGCATCCACAGCAAGGCTGCGCAGGATGGGGTGGTAATCGGGATTTTCAGTGCCCCGGGTCGAAACTTTCGTATTTTTCTTTTTGTTGCTGGTGCTGATGATATCTGACCAGGGCGTTTCAAAGGCTTTTTGAGCCTCATCAAGTGTTTTGTAGGATTTGTATTTGGCAGCAGGATAACCTTTGATTCTACGCTGACACTCTGCCCAATTATCGACAATTCCTGTCTGATGACCCACCCAAATCACATAGAATTTCTTCTGTGGCATGATAACTTTGTTTTATCCTGCAATATTAGCCACATTATTTGAGAATAGCTTAATTGCCATGGCCAACAGGATAATTCCAAAGAATTTTTTCAATACATAAATGCCACCCTGGCCGATGAGCCGTTCAATGCGGTTGGTGATTTTTAAAACTGTATAGACCACCACGATATTCAGGAATAAAGCCAGAATGATATTGATGGTGGCGTATTCGGCACGCAGGGCCAGAAGGGTTGTAAAAGAACCGGCTCCGGCTATCAGTGGGAACGCAATGGGCACCAGTGATGCTCCACTGGGCGAATCGTGCCTGAAAATGGTAACCCCCAGTATCATCTCTATGGCAATTAAAAACAGCACAAATGAGCCTGCAATGGCAAAAGAGGAAATATCAACACCAAATAAACCCAGAAGCGCTTTCCCCACAAATAGAAAGACAATGAGAATGGCAAAGGATACGACGGAAGCCTGGGTTGCTTTAATTTTATTGCCTTTATTTCGAAGGTCAATTATGATTGGAATGGAACCCAGGATATCAATTACAGCAAAGAGAACAATGAATGCGGAAATAATTTCCAGAAAGTTGAGACCCATGACTATTGTTTTTTTGTTCTTAATTGGTTGCTAAATGCGGCTTTTTGGATGAGTGTTGAACTCATCACCATTGGGACAAATGTAGGAATTATTTTGTCCTGCTAGGAATGTCAAAAATCATGGAAACAGAGGTGCAAATTATTTTATATGATATTCATCTCTTTCAGCAAATGAGGTGATTGACCCATTTTGTCTATCAGAAATAAGATGTAACGAATGTCAACATTTATGCATCGCTGAAATTTCTCGGAATAAGAGAGGTCGGATGCCATGCCTTCCAGATTGCCGTCGAAAGCGAGTCCAACCAATTGTCCCCCGGCATTAAGTACCGGACTTCCACTGTTACCTCCCGAAATATCGTTGTTGGTAATAAAACACAGAGTTGTTTCCTGCTCACTGGCATACCAGTTTCGCCCATCAGTTTCAAATAGTTCTTTGAAATTAATGGCGGACTGATATTCCGGTTTTTGGGATCGGATTTTACCGAAAATTCCTTTTTGGGAGGTGAACGGTTGGTAGTAGATACCATCGCGTGGCGAATACCCTTTAACCGTGCCATACGATAAACGCATAGAACTGTTGGCATCGGGATAAAAATTCCTTTCCGGATCTTTCATCTTCAAAAGCTTGAAATATCGGTGCATGGAAAAATCTATTTGCCGGTCTATTCTGATGAACATCGAATAAACAGGGCCAAATTCCTGAAGTACTCTGAGATAAAAGTCAAAAGCCGGATCCGTCAGGAAATTCATCAGCTGAGGGTTGTTCATCAACTCTTCGAACCTGGTGCGGGAGGAGAAGTATGACCGGGTGTAGATGGCATCGGCTAGTTGCTCAAAGTTATTAAACGTGCCCAGTAGGGTAGAATCATTTATTCGGATGCTGTCAGGTGCATTTGTCCGGTAATAGTTCATCAGACTCAGGAAAACTTCCCGGTCAAGGGTTGGAGAGAAATTATCATAATGATGGTCGGCTTTCTCTTTCATTTGTTTTATCAGGTCATCTTTTTTTTCTGCTGATGAAGTTTCTTCGTTGATGAGTGAAAAAAGTTCAAAAGTCTTCAATACAAACTGGCCCGTTTCTGTTCCCGAAAGAATGGTTTCAAAGGTGAGAAAGGAGGTGTGTGTCAGATTCCCGCGCATCTGGTAAAGCGTTTCCATGGATGAAAGCAAGGAGGCGTAGTTTTCCTCAGTTTTTGGGGATTGCATAATCCATTGTTGGATGGTATCTTCCAGTCTTCTTCTTTCTTCAATTAAATTCAGTTTGCTGATGCTTTTGTTCTGCCCCGAAGTGTACTGAGAGAAGTTCATTAGGGAGGCATATTTCTCCGAATACATTATTTCTGTTTGGCGTGAACGGGGCATTTGTTCTTCCCATATTTTTTGTTTGAAGCCACTGATTTCTGTTATCAAAGGATTGATGATTTTGTACGTTTCGCTAATGCCTTCAGCAGTAATGTATCGTTGTGTGTTTCCTGGATAACCAAGGGTGAGTGCGAAATCATTTTCTTCAACCCCGTTGGTTGATATTTCGAGACTTTTTTTGGGCGTGTAAGGGATATTTTCGGGGTGGTAATCTGCCGATTCGCCTTCGGGGGAGCAATAGATTCGATAGAGCGCAAAGTCGGCTGAGTGCCTCGGCCATTTCCAGTTATCTTTTTCTCCGCCAAACTGAGCTATATCTTCGGGCGGGGCTGCAACCAGTCTGACGTCCCGATATGTTTTTGTCACAATGAGAAAAAAACGGTTTCTGAAACTAAAATCTTTAATTTCTGCTTCATGTGAGGGGGCCAGCGAAAGGGTATCCAATATGAGTCCGGAAAGACTGTCAATTTTCATTTCCAGTTCCATCCGGGTGCTTGCGTTTTTTAAAACCGGGCTGAAAATGGTGGTCAGGTCTTGTACATCGACCAGCAGGGTCGCCGTTTTTCCGGGATTGGGGATTTCTTCCCCGGAGCTTTGCGCCCAGAATCCGTTTTTCAGCCGGTCGGTCTCTACCGAACTGTGTTTTTGAATGTCGCCGTTTGCACAGTGATGATTGGTGAGTATCAAACCTTTTTTGCTGATAAAACTTCCGGTACAGCTGCCATCGTCCAGTGAGACAATTGCATCTTTTAGTGAGGGGCGGGATGTACTATAGATTTCTTCGGAGGATAACTCAAATCCCATTTCCTGCATCTTGTCAAGTTGCGATTGGGGCAGAAACCAAGGCAGCCACATTCCTTCATCCGCATTTGCCGGAAGTGTGAAAAAACAAAAAAGAATAATCAGAGCCCAGATGTGCTTTCTCATAAACAGCAACAACTTAAATGATTTTTTGTGGTTGCGAATCTACAACAGATGGTGGGAAATAATGGGTTTTATAAAGCAATTTTAAGAAATTTTAGCTTGACTGGAGGGGGTGGTTCGGGTTGATTATTGAAAACCACTTGAAAATCCTGGTCATAAAGATCCGCAATGTGGGTTGCTCTTGATAATAATATATTCAGGGTTTGCTGAAAAACAATTAAAGTTAACAATCTCATTCAAAGTGCAAGGTTTTTCAAGTAAATCTTTCAAAAAGGTTGCATCTGTGGTGATTAATAGTCAAAATATCACTGTTCAAAAGGTTATTTTTAGGTTAAACGATTTTTCCTATTTAAAAAGCGCGGTGGCCTGTCCGTTTTCCGGGCCGGCGGATAGCGGGAAGACAAAATGGGCGACTTTCAAGGCCTTGCGCAATGGCCGGAAATTTTGGCTTTCGCGGGCGGATAGGTTAAAACGGACTAGATTTTTTTGTTTCTTTTTGGAGCAATGCCAAAAAGAAAATCTGTAAAGAAATTAAAAATTGGTCTGCTGACTTTTTCAGCAGCCCCTATTTTGGACAGGTTTGATCCGATCCCAGATTATCCGGGAACAAAAAAAGGCCGGTCTAAAAAAAACCGGCCTTTTTGATGTTTTGTATTTAAAACAGATTACAACTACTCAACAATGGTCATTTCATCGATGAGATTGGTTGCTCCCGCATACTTGTCGATGATGAAAAGTACATAACGGATATCCACGTTGATACATTTTTGAAGTTTCTGTTCAAAAGCGATGTCTCCGCTCATGGCTTCCCAGTTGCCATCAAAAGCAAGACCGAAAAGATGTCCTTCACCATTAATAACAGGACTTCCGCTGTTTCCACCGGTAATGTCGTTGTCTGTAGTAAAGTTTACGTACATCCGACCGTCTTTGTTTGCGTAGCGGCCGTAATCTTTTTCTTCGTACAACTTTTTGAGTCTTTCGGAAACGGCAAATTCATAATCGTCGGGCTTCTCTTTTTCCATTACCCCTTCAAGGGTGGTGTAATGCTTGTAAATCACGGCATCACGTGCTTCGTAATCACCGACTTCACCGTAACTCAGGCGCATCGAGAAGTTGGCATCGTCGTAATAGACTTTGTCAGGATTCATGTCCTGTAATCCGGCAATGAAAAGACGATGGTTTTTGGTGATGGTCATGTTAGACTCTCTGGTCTTTTCCCAAAGTGAGAAATATAATTCCAGGGTTGATTGGCCAGCCTGGTAGGCGGGATCTTTTTGAAGCGTTTTCAACTTTGGATTCTCCAGGAAGCCGTTGAAATCCTCGCTGCTGACAAACAGTGATTTTTTGAAAAGTTTACCGGCAAAGTCTTCAAAGCCATCTTCTTTTTCAGTTTTGATGTCCCCGAAAAATGAAGGGTAAAAACTGGCGTCAATTTCATCGTAATACAAGTTGAGAAGAGCCGCCATTACCTTTTGGTCGGTGGCTGCATGATAGTCTTTGTAGAATTCTTTTCCCATTTCTTTTAAAGCTTCCACAGCAGCCGAAATTTGTTCCTCGTCTTCTTCTTCCAGAGCGGTCTCAAGGTCTCGGGCTGAGAGGGAAAAGGCTAATATCTCCGTTCCGCGAAGCATACACTCACGAACAAAATTCTGAGCCAGATAGAACGGGGCACGCTCGCTGTAGGCTGTTTCGAGTTCCGTCAGCACCTCTCCGTATTTTGCTTTACGGTCGGCATCTTCATTTACCCAATTTTCGAATTGCTCTTCCAGTTCCTGTTTTTTGGCAATTACATTGAGGTTTTTCAGTCCGCGGTTCATGCCAATACTGTTTTTCCAGTAATTGGAGCTTCGTGAGTATTTAGAAGCATATTGCAACCTGATTTTCTCGCTGCTGTTCATGGCTTTCTGCCAGATCTCCTGCTTTACACCACGCGGATTAATCAACGAGTAGTTGAATATATTCATACGCTCATCGATACCCCATGAAGTAAGGTAACGCTCAGTACTACCGGGGAATCCCAGTGTCATAGCGAAATCGTCTTTTTCATATCCTTTTAGAGAGATGGGCAAGTGATGCGCCGGCTTCAGCGGCTTGTTTTCGGGTGAATACTCAGCAGGATTTCCTTCTGCATCGGCATAAACACGAAACATTGAAAAGTCGCCGGTGTGACGGGGCCACATCCAGTTGTCGGTGTCGTGACCGAATTTTCCGATGGATGACGGGGGAGCGCCAACAAAACGTACATCGTTGAAAACTTCGTAAACAATCAGATAAAACTGATTTCCGCCGTAAAAGTCGCGAACCAGCGCACGGTAATGTGTGTCGCCCTTTACGCTGTCGGCAATTTGGGTGGAAATGCTGTCCACAACAGCCATGCGTTCCTCTTCTGTCATTTCTTCAGTCAGTCCGGCTTCAATTTTTTCGGTAACATCTTCCATTCGTTTCATGAAAGTGACCGATAAGCCGGGAGCGGGAATCTCCTCTTCGAGACTCTTTGCCCAGAAACCGTCCTCCAGGTAGTTGTCTTCTACCGAGCTTAACTCCTGGATGGTTCCATAGCCGCAATGGTGATTGGTCAGGATTAACCCCTGGTCGGAGATGAGTTCTCCGGTACACCCGCCACCAAAAATAACGATGGCATCTTTCAGGCTGGACTGATTGACAGAGTAAATTTCTTCTGCAGAGAGCTTCAGTCCTTTCTCCTGCATTTTTTCGATATTCAGTTTTTTAATCAGTGGCAACAGCCACATTCCTTCATCAGCTTTTAGTGTGCCTGCAAATCCAATTACAAGGGCCACCAATACCGCGGTTATTTTTTTCATTTTCGCGTTTTTTTGGTTTTTCAACCGCGCTTTAGGTATGTGCGGTTGCTATAATTACGGTTTATTTATTTTTAATTGCCTGTAAAGATAATAATCTCTGTTCAAATAGTTGGGGTGGATGCTGAATTGCTTTGGTGAGGATACAAAAAAACCACTGTCCCGTCGGGGGAACAGTGGTTGGAATGTTTTTTTTGCCTGAATGTTAGAAATAAACCGAGATGCCTCCGCTTAAAACAATTCCATCAGAGTCATAATCTTCAATATTGTATTTAGTATAGGCTAACCCCATGTCAATGGAAATGTGCTGGTTTAGAAAGAATGCTGAACCCCCTCCAAGTGCAAATCCGTTTACATCATATTTTTCATCTTCATATCCATTGTCATATTTTTGATTACCAAAAACATATTCTCCCTGTAAATAAGGTTTTATCTTTGATGTTCCAAAATAATAACGAATAACCGGACCAAGTAAAAACAAAGAATTGTTTTCATAATCCTCATAATTAAGCATTATTCCAATTCCAAAATTATCAGCTACGAATGTTCCAATAGTAGGACGGATTTTGAATTCCGTTTGACTGTCACCACCATCTGGAGATATTGAACTGAAAGATAGATCAGAACTTCCTCCTAACATGATTTGTCCTTTAGCGGTTGGTGAAGAGAATCCTTTGTTTTCAGTTTTCCAGGAAGATGGTACTTCTTCAGTTTTTTCTTTGGCCATTTTTTCAATGTCTGACATTTCATAGACAAAGACACTTCCATCTGCTGTTTCAATTTTTATCTGTTTGTTGGGAACTTGCTCGATTATCATTCCTTTAATTACACTTCCATTCTTTAAGTGTACTACATCTCTATAGTTGGCTTGGGAAAAGACTGTAAGTGCTATGGTTAAAAATAAGATTGTAAAAAAATACTTTTTCATAACGATTTGATTTTATGTTTGACAGATGTGAAAAACGAAGTAATGAAAAAAATAAAAGATTTAAACAAATTGGACCAATCAATTTTTTTTTGAGTTAGTTTGGAGATAGTTGAACATAGTAATAGATTATTTGTGAATTAATCAGGTTAGATTCTTCACTGGGTTCAGAATGACAAAAAACACGAAACCCATGACTTTTTGGACAGCCTCTTGGATTTTGTTCTGGAAGGTTTAGAAATACACAGAAATTCCTCCGTTTAGTGCAATGCCTTTAGCGGTCATCTCAATGTCAATGTTCGGATCGATATTGTCAGATTCCGGTTCGGCTAAGGCATTTGAATACCCCATTCCCAGGTCAAGGGACAGGTTTTGGTTCAGGAAAAATGCGATTCCGGCACCCAATACCCATCCATTCATCTTCATTTTAAAATCCTCGGAGTTACTCCCTTCTTTTTGCTCAGATTTGGATGTGCCAAACATATATTCTCCAAAAATATAAGGTTTGATGTTGGAGGAGCCGAAATAATAGACCATACTTGGACCTATCATAAAAGAGGATTCTTTCTCTTCCGAATCTTCGTATTCATACTTTGATGTTTCGTAATCCATGGATATTCCTAAAGCCAGACCGTCATATATAAAATATGCAACTGAAGATTTGAAGTTAAACCCACTTTCGTCATATTCCTCACTAATGGACTCTGTATCTCCGAAGAAATCGTCGTAGGATATTTTCTGTTCGTTTAAAAAAGAAGAATAGGATAATTCTGATGAGCCAGAAATTATTATTTTTCCCATGGAGGTTGGCGCTGAATAATCTGCGGCTCTGGTTGACTTTTGCTGAGTTAAACTAAATCCTTCCTCTTTTGACATCTTGTCTATTTCCGCCATTGCATAAACGAAGATGCTTCCGTCAGCAGTGACAATTTTAATATGCTTGTCGGGGATTATTTCCGTAACAGTTCCTTTAATAATACTTCCGTTTTTGAGATGGACAACATCCCGATAGTTGTTTTGGGAAAAGGTTGTAAGAGCAAATGCGACAAAAACCAGTGTAACAAATAGTTTTTTCATGGTGAAATTGGTTTAGGGTTTTTTAAGTATAAACAAAGTTAATAAAAACGTCTTGTTTTTTTAGAATAATTCAATAGAATATTCTACAACTCAAAATCCGGGGTTAATTCACTTAACTATAATCAGGGTCACAGGTTAAGGAATGAAATCCTTTTTTTAATGATTATGATATTATTAATTATCACTATTGATGTGAGAACCTAAAACTTCGGGATACTTTTCGATAGGGGAATGAGATTAGCGCCATGCTTCAGTATGGCGATATATGTAACGCGCACCCCTGTTTTTAGCCCGCTTTAGCAGGCTCCCATAATCTGCTGTCTGTGGGGTTGTTCAAGGAAGCCGGCTTGAAGCTGGCTACAGTAATCCCTTGTGTTTATATTTTGCCACCCGGCTAAACCCGGGTGCTATTCTCATGGGACTCCTTTCTTTCGCCGCTGTCTGTATTCCAGATCAATGACATTAGGTTTTTTCAATATTGAAGGAAATTTCCCGGTTCCAAACGAGGGGCCGATCATTGTTATAGATTTGAAAATAGAGAGCTCTTTGAAATTGTTTTCTTGTGTTATAATGATACGCATTCAAAGACTCTCTTTAGATATAAAAATACAAACTGGGATATAATCTCCAAAAATTTAATGGTCTAAAGAGGTTGAATTTATCTACAGTTATTATCTGTTTATCACTAAAAAGACCACTTTATCCTAAAACAACTTGAAGTTTATAGATCGACACAGTATATTGCCGGGTAGTTATCGAATAAATATTGAATTGTAAATTTAACTAAAACTCAAGGCCATGAAGAGATTTTTGTTATTTGCAGTTGCTTTGTTTTTTGCAACTGTTGTTTCTGCTCAGTTTAAAGTGGGTGGTGGTTTAACATTAGGAACCAAAGCGGGAGGTTATGATGATGATGGTGATGAAAAATTGGGGATAGGGTTGAATATCAGGGGTGACTATGCGTTCGATGAGAGCTGGTCAATTGCTCCGGGTTTTACCTATTTCTTTGCATCAGCGCCTTCAGATGCTGATATTACCTACTGGCAGTTGAATGCTGATGCTCACTACCAATTTCAGGCAGAAGGGGACATCGGTATTTATGCGTTGGGAGGATTAAACTATAGTTATGCCAAGATTGACTGGGGAGGCAATGAATTATGGGATGGTGGTTCTTCAGATGATAGTGAGATTGGGCTCAACCTTGGTATAGGGGCCAATATGCAGCAATTCTACGGAGAGTTAAAATATGACACTGCTTTTGAGCAAGTAGCGATATCCTTTGGAGTTCTTTTCTAAACAATATTGTTAAAATCTGTAAGTTGCCGGCTTTCTTAAGAAGGCCGGCTTTTTTAGTGACTTTTACTTCTCATTGACATTCAAAAGCGCATTGGTGATTTCAGTGTTAAACTCCAGAATGTTTTTTCGGTTTTTTTCTATGGCCAGCAGTTCTGCTCTGTGCTGACCTCCCGAATGAAATTTCTGAAGGAGGGTTACCCCAACCACATAACCTGTAAAGTAGTAACCCGAATAAACCTGCCAGGCTCCAAAGCTCAGGGCAGAAGCATTTAAAAGAAAACTAACTCCTCCTTCGAATACTTTTCCGGTATAAACCTGGCCCAGTCCTGGAAGTAACGACAAATGCCGGGCCTTTTCGGGGTCTTTATACTTTGGAGTATCGTCGTATCTCCCTATTGCTTTTGTGTATAATGCTGATTGTTCTTCAGGGACATGTTTCTGCAATTCCACCAGGGTTTTTTCGGCTTCATCGAACTGAAAAATCTGGTTGTGGCAAAGAGCTTTGAGGGTTAGCAGACTTTGAATAGCCTGATGTTTTTCGGGAAGCATAATGGTGCAATTTTCAATTGTATTCAGGGCGCTTTGATAATCTTCCGTCATGTATTGCGCCAGCGCCAGTTCGTATGCTTTCAGGGTAAAAAGAGAATCTTTCGGGTTGCGGATTACGCCTATACGGGTCAGTTCGGCTTGCACCTCTTCGTATCGGCCCGTGGATTTATGAACCATGGCCTTCCTGAAAATGGCTTTTTGCCTGACTTTCTGGTCTGAGGTAGTGAAAACAATCCGTTCCAGCTCCACCAGGCTGCCGGTGTAGTTTCGGGCAGTCAGCAAACTGTCGGCATTGTTCCAATAAACGCTTTTTTCGACTTGTGCGTTAGTCAAAAATGTTGCGCAAAGGAATATGAAGATTAAAAAGAATCTGTCTGTTAATGAGTTCATTGTTCTCGTCGTTTGCAATTTTTGCTGAAAATGTGGCACCATAAATATTCCCGATATAGAAGACGGTAAATACAGACCCAAAAAAGATGGTCTCAAATTTTTCGGGGCCCCTTTTGTTATAGTTCTCCAAAGCAACCACTGCCAGTCCGGAGGTCATGAGCATTGCTGCAATTCCCTGTCCCGTTTTACCGGCATAAATCTGTCCTGAGCCGGGGATGATACCCGAAAGAATCCCTGCCAAAACGGGTGATTTAGGTCTTTTGTCTTCTATTGAGGTGGCAATGTTGTTAAGAAAAGCCACCTCTTTGGCAAAACCGTAATAATCCTGGGGCAGTTGATTGGCCATTGTCCGGTATGCTCCCACTTCCCGGTTGAGAAGTTGTATTCCGGATTGGAGGAAAAGGGAAAAATGCTCCTCCGTTTCGTTGCTTTTCTGAAAATGGTTCAGCATATCAACTGCCTGGTGGTATTTTCCAATGTGGATGAGATTATAGGTTCCAAAAAGTTGCGATTTGGGATAGAATTCCGATTCGGGGCTGACCTGTTTTAAGGTTTCACTTGACGCCAATAGCTGCTTCAGATTGTATTTAGCCCATC
>NZ_JADQBH010000292.1 GCF_016278715.1 Marinilabilia sp.
TTTGAAAGTAACGCTTATTTTTATCGCATCAAGACGGGGTTTACCGAATGCTTACCTTACTCTTTGAGAATTGCAGTTCTATTCGGCGAAGTAAGATAAAATATGTAATTCAAAAACAAATCAAAGTTTTACACAGTATTTCTGAACGAACTCTTGGTATCACTCACCCATGCGGGGTTTAAGAGCAGAGATACATTGCCCCGAATGGTCGGAACATTGCGAAGTATTGAGGGAGGGAGAGGGTTTCACACCCTAACCTACAGCCACAATTTCCCGAAGATTGTAATACTTTACATCTTTCGTTTATGATCGACCTTATTTTCTTCCGGGTTTTGAGTTGGAACACTTATTTTTCATTCCCCCCTCCCCTGCCTATTAATTGTGGCTATTCATCCTTTTCGTTTAAATTCAAATCGTACCAATCAATCTTTCTGGAGAAATACATAACCAGACCAAGGATAATAAATATACCGATGCTTCCGATTAACAAGGCGTAATCTTGTAATTGAATGATTACAAAAATGAAAGCGTAAAGGACTGCCAGAATTCCTGAAATAAGCATTGTTAGTTTTCCTGATTTCAATATGGCTCTGACATAGCCGGAAACCAGTAATAAAGTCGATAGAGCAGAAATAATAAAGGCAATATTATATTTCAAGTGTTCAGAAATTGAGAGAAGTAACGTGTAAAAAACCACTAAAGCCACACCCACAAGAATGTATTGAATGGGGTGAATAAATATTTTATTCAGCACTTCAATGAAAAAGAAAACCAGGAATGTAAACCCGATAAAGAGAATTGCATACCGGATAGACCGGTATGATTTCTGATAACTATCTACCGGAAGTAAAAGGTCAATTCCAAAAGCGGACTCCCCGATTGAGTGTCGGCTGTTTGTCCAGGATTGAGGGAAATTCCGGTTGAGGTGTAAAACGTTCCAAGTGGCCTTAAAACCTTTGCTGGTTACTTGCCGGCTGTCGGGCAAAAACGCACCATTAAAACTGGGATTATTCCATTCGGAGGAGATATTTATATCCGTCACTTTTCCAACCGGTGTAAAATAGAGTAATTGGCTCCCTTTTAAATCCAGATGAAAATTGAAGTTGTATTTTAAATTGTCGTCAGGCTTCATTGTAAGTAAGGCATTTATACCCCCTCTCACAACATCATTTGAAGAAACTCCCGGATTAAAGGATACTTCATCATTATTCCATTTTAGTTGAACCTGTTCCTCTATTCCCCTCAAATCGTCGATACCTACTACAAATTCGGCTTTATCCAAAAGAATATTTTCCATTGGAATATCAAAAGCGCTGAAATCGATATTGTCAAAGGTTCCGGAGATATCGATTTTTGAATTGTAAACCACAATCTCGTAAATTCCTCTGAACCGTTTTTCGGGATTAATGTTTCCGGAGATATTAAGCTCCGATGGAAGAATATGAAGATACTCTTTAATCTGAATCACTTTTTCAGTGGAGTCTTTTTTCGAAAACTCTTTCACATATCTGTAATATGGAATTGAGATAAACGGCCCGGATAATGTTTGTTCTTCACCCCACTTTGAACTTACTTCGACAATGGCCTCCCGTTGGGTGTTTTCCCGTTCAAAAATCAGGCTTTCAATCATAGAAGTGGGAATCAGTAACAGCAGGGCAATGACAACGATTGCTCCTATCTTGAAATAGATGTTGTTTTTCAAAGTATTCATAATGACCGTTTAGTTGTTGTTATTTCCTTTTACTCTATGGTAATGTTGTGTTCGTTTGCCTTTCTATTTAACAGTTCGGTTTTGTTTAATTTTTTCAATTTCGCAAACATTAAACTTAACAGTTTTTCACTGTCTTTTGCATAATCGGATTGTGATTCAATGTACATTCTGTGGGCTGTGAATAAATTATCCAAAGCATTTTCATATTCCTCAGTTATGAAAAGCATTTTTGCTAAACCAAAGTACCCTTCAGGATTATCAGGATATAAAAATTTAAGTTGCTCATAACTCTGAATAGAATTTTTATCGTCACCAACCAAGGAGTAGGAAACCGCAATGTTTAAAAGGGCAACATTCCCTTCAGGGAAAACCTCAAGTGATTTTTTATAATATTCAATGGCTTTTTTAAAGTTTTCCATCCTTCGATGTGAAATCGCTAAATGATCCAGCGCGAAAACATATTGTGGATCATTCTTTACTGCTTTCTTAAACTCTTTAATTGCATTTTTATATTCACCATTCTCCATAAACTTATTCCCCTCATCAAAATGCAAATTTGCCCGTTGGTTATCAGACCGTTTGTAAAATTTACTTTCTTTGTCTTCAATCATCAAGCGTCTTACTGTGTAACAATAGCCTGGAAGTATTTCATACGCAGTTTTAAGTGTACCTCTTATTCCTTCGACAGTGTTTATTTTTTTTCTTTCTTCCGGAGTTCCTTCTTTTGTAACTTCGGCCATTGCAGCAATAATACTTGGCTGAATACTATCCTGAAGAATTTTATAACTATCAATGGAATCCAAATACTCACAAGCCTTTAAAGCAATTTTTTGTTCGAATGACTGTCCTTGCACTACAGTAGTTATCGCAAGGGTTAGAAGGAAAATAAGAAGGGTTCTCATAGTTACTGGTTTTGTTATGCTTATGTCTTTTTTTTAAGCAAACGGCAATATTCGGTTCGATTCTGTCAGCCAGACGCCTTCCAAACTGCCACGATTGTCCCCTGGTCAAAAGCGTGTAAAAGGTCTGACAGAATGGTTAAAAAGGCAATGAAACTCTGCCTGGTCGCATTGCAAAATTCTATTAGCTGTTGTTTTTATTCTATCAGCTTTAGTTCTTTCAATATGTCTTTTGTAATTTCGTATCGTGCTTGTTGTGTTTTTTCCAAATTGTCTGTTTTAAAGTTCATTGCATAGAAATATGGTTGATTATTTCTTTCAACGTATCCGACCAGCCACATAATATACTCATTATCAGTCAACCTTCCACTACCTGTCTTACCGCTCAAAGTATAAAAATCATTTTGCTCTAAAACTATTAAATCCTTAACAATATCAATCGAATTTCTTGAAACAGGTAAATCATAATTGTAGAATCTTTTCAAAAAATCAACCTGCTCATTTGCACTTATCTTAAATAATCCGGCTAACCAAAATCGGGTTGGGGGACCTGTCAGGTCCTTGTTGCCATAATTAAATTCATTAACATACTTATAGTATTTGTCAATACCTATCTGCTCTGCGAAAGAGAAATATACCCATATACATGAATATCTCATTGCGGTTTTCAAGGTCTGGTCTTGATTCCATGTTTTGTGGGGCCATTCATGCCCATCCCATTTAATTACCTCAGTTGTATCCTTAATTGCTTTCTCCTCAATGGCAATCAGTGAGTGTGGTATTTTAAATGTTGATGCAGGGATATAGCCACTATCACAAAGGTTTGAGTTATACTTAATAAGTTCATCATCCAATTGGTTGAATAGAACAAAACACCCTTCAACTCCATATTTATCAAAATAGGTTTGAAAGTCATTTTCAATTATTTTCTGAGAGAGGCCTGATTGAAAACTCAATCCGAGTATTACAATCAAAAATATCTGTTTCATTTTTGGTTGTGTTTTTGAATTGGAGAAATTACAGCTTTTTTCTAATGTAAAGTTCCACTTCCATAAATCTGGTATGCAACCCATTAAACTCCACCTTCAGACAAAGAACCATTTCCTCATTTTTTCAGACGGCTTCATTCGCTAGTGGACAACACCCACTATATTCCAAAGGATTTCTCACATCCAATGGACTATAGATGAATACCAGAACTGATACCAAATATAGCATTTAAAATCACCGGCCACGCACTGAGTCGGCAAAAAATGAAATCTCCAGGTCTCGGCAATAACTTAAACAACAGACCATTTCAGCGTTTAAATCTCAAAAAGGAGTGAAACCACTTTAGTTAATTACAAACTATTTAAATCGTTATGGTGAAGCCCGCAAAAAAATGTTTTGTTCAATTATTGTATGGTTTCTTTGTTCATGCTATAATTTTTCTTTCCCTTAGCACCAGCAGGAACCCTCTGTAATTTTACTTCTTCACTGTCGTAATCCAACAAAAAAGAAATTAGCAACTATATAACCTGTGAGTCACTCAGTTGGCATTTGACAGCTATTTGCATTGGTTTTATTAAGAACAAGTATTCTTACGGATTTTCTATTGAATTGTAGAAGAACCATCAAAGTTTACCTCCATAGCAAATGCCTGAATGACATTAACAATCTTGCTGTTCATTTATCAGGGATTGCGATGCTTTATTTCATTTCTAATTGCATTGACCTTTTTTAAGTTTATTACAAAAATTGGCACAAGTGCTATTGGCACCGCAATCATTGGTGTTATCCCATTTCGCAATACTTCTGAAATTAATACTCCTATTAAAATTAACATCAAAACTACAAAAACCATTAATACAGATTTTAGAGCTTTCTCCTTTTTTTTCAGCTCATAAATATTTAAATCTGATAGTTCCTTCTGTTTCATTTTGGCTTAGTTTTAATTATTTATATTCATTAGTGTCCGGTTAAAAAATTGGATATCCACAAGAAAGGTTAACATAGCTACTAAACGCTCATATTATAAAAACAATACAGCGGAAATTCTTATCTGTCAGCGTTATTATTTCGTTTTTAATGCATTCCTATAATTCCTTTTTAAGATAAACCATATCAACAAGTTGTAGGTCGCCTTCGAAAATAGGGTGGTCATAATTGTCTGTAAAAAAATTCTTTATTCGATGTGATTTTTCAAATCCGCAATTTTCATAAAAGGACAAGATTGTCGGGGTTTCTCCTGTCCCGACAAGCATTTTTTTGTAGTCGTTTTTGTAAAAATCAGAAATAAATTTTATCAACGCTCTACCATACCCATTGCCTTGATATTTCTCATATGTCGCTATATTTTTCAACTCGCAGGTTTCGCTATTTACCGGCATTACAACACAAACACTTTTCAAATCACCGTCATATAAAGCAAACAAGTCTCCACTCGACAAATACTTGTCAATCATATTTTCCTGCTCGTCTGCCAACAATAATAAATCAAGGAACTGTTTCTTATTTACGACAATCTTTTCTATTTTTATCATAACTTTGTTGTCTCCTTATTTTTCAAGTTTCATTTTCTGTTAAATCCAGCTCATTACCGTCAATTTGCACGTGTATGAAAATTGGGTACTCCGGACGTTCTTCTTTCCTGGCGTTACAAAATTAGATTTGAGGAAGAAAAGTCCAGGTAACGAAATGGTCTCATACTGAATAATTGATATTGACAAAGATTTATGGCTCAGTCACTTTAATCGTATTTGTTTTCATATTATACTTATAGTATTTTTTTGTCGCTGTACATAACACCATAAATTCCTCCATCCCGCAAAATTCCCCATACAGTCTGAATGTGCAAATATCGGTTGCTGTAATGTATGGGGTCGTTTTCAAATGTGAATGAATTGCAGATACAACTTTCTCTCCATTTGGGCCTTTGGAATATGCGGGTATCATTCTTGAATGAAATTTTTTCCATTCAGTGATAGTTCCTGATGCATCCGTTCTGAATAAATAGTCATTTCCAAACGGTATTACTCCTGATTCATTTGTTCCCATTAAGATATACAACTTGAATTCATTCTCGTTCTTAATTAACACGAAATTAGGACTATAACCTTGTGGGATGGTCACATTGTACTTACTTTCCGGCAGTTGATTTAAAATTCTGTTTTTAATGTCAAGTAATTCCTTTTCCAAAAGAGTCAAAGACGAAGATTCAAGGTTTGAAGTAAGAGGTCTATTTAAATCATTTGAGGTGAATGTAACCCTGGCAATACTCTCTTTCTGTGTCTTGTCAACGTAGGTTACAAATACATTATTTCCAGAATGGCTAACAACATATCCACCATAATTATTCATCAAACTTTTGTCCGTCATCAACAAATCTGTCGAATTCCAAACAGATTTTTCATATCGATACAATAAATCTGCTTCAATAATTATTGAATCAAACTTTGACTGTAAATTTTCATTTTGTGAGAATATCTCAAATGATACTAACAAAAGAATTAAGAGAACTCCATTTTTTTTCATAGGGTAATTGCTTCTATTTTTCAGTCAATTCGTATGTATATTACGGATGATTCAGTTGGGGCTGAATTTCCTGTGGCTAATCCAATTTTGGTTTTGTCAATAAACTCTACTTTATATTCATCCGATGATGGAAAGCCATAAATTGAAAATAAATCTTTGGCTATTTTATTTTCTACAAGTTTGAATTCAAAGTTTGAGTAACGAGATATGCTTTTAATCCAGATGTCATTTTCTTCGACAAACATTCTTACATACTTATTATCATTGAGTTCAATAACTTTCCCAATCAATTTGTCCTTTTCGTTCTTTTCTATTTTGATTTTCATTCCGTTAAACATTTTTCTGCCCTGGAGTTCCCAAATGCCTTCAAATTGAGAAATCGGAGTTTCTGATAGTTTACTTGTAACACAGCTAATTAATAGAACTCCAATCGAAAAAAGGGTGAATAATTTTGTAATGTTTTTTAATCCCATCCGTTTTTGAATTTATTGTTTCGATTTGTTATTGAATAGCAATAATTTATTTCATTAGGAGTTAGTCACTTGTGTGCAACCAGACATATTTATCCGTTTCCCAGACGAAAATATTCGATGGCTTTTCAGTTCGTGAAATTTCAATTGCCTCATTATCAATTATTTTAACTTTTACTCCTAAAACATCACCGTTTTCCGAAAAAGTTATCAAATCTACTTCTCTTTTTCTGGATACTTTCCATATTTCCAGTAATTTAAAATCGTCACCAACCTGAGCAAATTTGTTTCCCACTCCTAATACTTTGGTATAATTCATTTACAAGTTACAAAATCACAGTTTTAACCCATTCAATGGAAAGCTGTTATTTCTTAATATATTCCATCTTAAAAAATCTTGTTTCAATATAGGGAAGAGTCTTTTCCGTTATAGACTTCAGACGATTTTCAGAGTCGTATTTATATGTAGACTCTTGATTTTTTACTTGTTCTCCATTTGGAAAAAAATAGATGCTTCCGGAAACTATTTTACCACTTTTATTGTAATAGGATTCAATCCTTCTTCTTAGATTTCCGTTCGAGAAATCTTCACTTACAGACTCTTTCAATACATCTTTAACATATACAGAAGAACTGATAGAGGTTGTGTCGCTATTAACTATATTATATTCACGAACAGGTTGATTGTTTTTAAAGTAAATGTGATGATTTACATTTATAGTGTCCTTTTCAGTACTTATGATAAGTTTTTCTCTTTCATTTAATCTGTTAAAATCATAGTCATAATTTACATCTATTGTATCAGTTGATTCATTATCTACAAAGAACATCGTTAATCCTAATATTAAACCAGTACTGTCTATATCAGAAATAATAGTTTGGGCATAATTAAACTTCGGGCTGCTTGTTTTCATTAAAATAAATTCACCATTGGGAATTAAGTATTGCTCAAGGATTAATTCATCGCCGTTCGTGTAACTGGTTTTATGAAAATACGCTACCTTATCATTATCGTAGTACTTAATTAATTCTTTAGAAACTGTATCGATAGTATTACCAAAGCTATCTACTTCAACCTTGTTAACTAATTCGTTAACAGGCAATTGGTCGATTGCTGAAACCAATTGATTAACATTAGTTGTTTCAAGTTTTAAAGAGTCTTGGTCGTTTTGCTTTTGATTACATGCAGATAAAATGCAAATTAGAAAAAGGAATGTAATTCTTTTCATGGGTTAAATTGTATAGGTTTATGAAAAAGTAGTTATCAAAATTGTTGGATAATTATGTACTGCAAAAATTTGCTAGTCTCTAACGATTAAATAATTGCACTCAAAGTGCCACCATTCTCTTCTGTAAAAACAAAAGGTGTACAAAGCACCCAGATTCTGAATGCATTGTACACCTCATTATGTGTAATTAGTACTACTCCAACCTGTTAAGGTCCGGAATACCAAATTATCTTTAAGCTGGATATGGGTCAGAGTATCCAATTTCTATTATGGCTTTAAAGTTTTTCTGTTAAGCGTAAAACTAACTTTTTAGTTTTCTTTTTCCAAAAAAGATGAATGGTTTCTTTCCACAATTTCAAGGAGTAAAGAAATCCGATTGACATTATTGTTAAAAGAAATGCGAAATTGGAAGAAACACGGATGATTTCTTTCTTTAATCATTAGAGCTTTTATTCAAAATCATGATTGTCTGGCTAAAAGATTAAGATTGCCTTCCTAAATGGTCGGGATTCGCAATAAACGGGACATTTCTGGAACTTTTGAGTTTAAGAGGGGTTGATTTTCGGTCTTGCCGGAAATCAACCCCTTCAAACCTGCTTAAAACATGCAGAACAGTGACTTTAAAGCACTGCTTTTAGGCTGTTTTACATGAACTATTGAGCTTTTATGAAATCCATTAATTCTCTGTCGTGATTATTTACAATTCTGCATTCATTGTCAAAATACATCGTTGCACCATTTTCCACCTTATAAGGTTCCCACTCTGGCAGCTGCCCCTCAACATTGGGATTACCAGTTTTAGCGAAGTTCAGCCAGGCTGAACTCATTTTGTCAGCCAATTCCCAGGCTTCTTCTGAATTGCCTGTCCAGTCGGGTCGCAAATCAACATTATTAAAGGCCAGGGGAATGTCCAGACCATGAAAAGAACCCCTGGATGCGCTATCCACAGGACTTTTCCATGCCAAAAAATAAGCATAAAATGGAGCACTTTCCTTACTGGCTCTTGCATCGGCAGTTCTTATGGTAAACGGTCTAAACACCGTATCAATAGAAAGAAGATCCTGGGGAGAATAATCAGGATATGCTTTTGCAAATAATTCAATGTATTGATCGGTTTTATCCCCATAAATCTTTTCTAACCGTTCTTTTGCCTGTTCCATGGTCAGATCTTTCTCCCCATAGGCGGTCCTCATAAGCTCATTCAATGTTGTTCCCATCATGAGGGGAATATCGTTTGAAATATCGGCAAATCCGGGACTAAATGGTTGTTGAAGCAATACAACACCATCTGCTGAAGGTGCGAATCCAAACATAGTTGCTGATCCCGGTTTTCTGGGCCCCGAAATCTTTTGTATTGCTTCGTTTCCAGCATTTACAAGATTCAGGTAAGAAACAGTATCCAATTTTTCAACTTCATCCGGAGAAATTCCCAAATTTTCAAGAACGGCCAAACCCAGAGCTTGTGATTGTTCTTTAGTCATCACATTTAGCAGCGTTCCACTTTGAATGATTGCCTTGTGAAACAAGCCATCTGCGGCAGGCATACACATTAAAGTGCCAACTTTACCTCCACCGCCTGATTCGCCCAAAATGGTTACATCGGATGGGTTTCCACCAAAATTCTCAATATTTTTATTAACCCACTCAAGAGCTTTCACGATGTCGAGCATCCCTACATTTGCCGATTGTGCATATTTTTCGTCAGTTGCAGACAGATCGAGAAAACCAAGTATATTCAGACGGTGATTCACAGATACGAAAACCACATCCCCTTTTTTAGCCAAAGCTTTTCCATAGGTCATAGGGTCATTGCTGCTTCCAACGTGAAACCCTCCGCCATGCAACCAGACCATTACCGGCCGCTTTTTGCCATCAGATAATCCCTGGGTCCATACATTTAAATTAAACAGGTCTTTTTCGTCCATTACAGAGTCTTCAATCCAACTCACGACTTGTTTCGCTACCGGACCAAATTCAGTACATTCACGAACTCCGGACCAGGAATCAGGTTCCTGTGGAGGCATAAACCTTTCGGCTTTGGCATAGGGAATTCCTTTGAAGGCAAATATGCTATCGCTAATACTGCCGGAAATAGTACCTGAACTGGTTTTAACAACCGGATTTTGACTTTGGTCGGTTTGGGGATTACACCCTGAAAAACAAAAACCGACTGTGATTGAACAAATGAAAATTAAGTTTATTAGTGGTCTCATTGAATGAAAATTTATTTAAGTTATTAGCAAGATTTCGTAAATAATAATTATTTAAAGCTAAAAAAATTTTACATCATTTTCTTTTGACATTTTAAAACCACCATATTTTTATGTTGAAGAAATCTCATCCAGAATAGCCTCCAATATGCAGAATTATGAAATATTGAATTTTGAAAGTATTGTATTTGTTTGCACTTTCAAAATTTAACACGGAGCAGAATCTTTAGGCCATTGCGGTGACTATCAACGCCTTGATGTAATTTCCTTTAATGATTGATCTGGTCAATCTAAATGTTCATCCCTTAAATCATTAACCATTGTTTTTCCCCGGCCATGAAATCAATCCTTCCTGAAAACTTCATTCATTACAGACCATCCGGTTTTTGGAAAAAATTCCCCCACAGGCAAGAAAAACCCTTTCATTTTTCCAAACAACTCTTTCACTGGTTTTGATTCTGTATATTTCATCCAATCGGATTCAAAGTCAGTCCCGTGGTATTCAAAATAATTAAACAAAATGTCTTTGGTGTGGAAAACTGTATTGTTTCTGATATTTGATTTCTCAAGAGCTACGATAAGTTCAGAAGCAGGGTTTTTATGCAACTTTATGTATTCCTCAAGACATTCAGGCTTAATCCTAATAGCCATTCCAATTCTTCTCATAATGAATAGGTAAATTAATTCTTTTTATTAATGATTGAGAAGCTGTTGTAACCTCAGTACTTTCTAAATTGAACGAACCAGAACCACACAAATTTTCATCATACCTGGCGCCGCTCTGCGGCTTATTCCTTCATATTTCGCATTATTTCTAACGTTTTCCTTTTCTCTATATTGAAATTACCATTTTTAAGCAAGTAAGAATATTTTCCTGCGTGGAAATTTTACTTTTCAGTGAGTAATAAAAATCTTATCAGCAGCAATTACTTCATTACCTTCAGTAAGCCAAAGCAAATACAGCCCGTTTGATAACTGCTCTCGATGAATATCAATGGTTTGACCAAAAATCCCTGACATTTGCTTAACCATCCTACCTTCAATGCTATAAATCGTAAGTGTTGCATTTCTCAAGATTACATCACAATTTATCGTTGCTTGAATAGAAAAAGGATTTGGAAAAATGCTTAAGCCTGTCTCCAGAACATCATCGGGGTTTAACGAAACAGGATTGTAATACATGTGTGCAGAAATATAATGGTGATTGATGTTCTGCAAAATGGGTGTCATGCTGCGGGTATCAACATTTACTTTCCTGATTTGGAAATTATTCTCCAACTGTGTCAAATTATGAAACCATATCTCACTATCGTCCAAAGACCAGAATATACTGCCTCCATTTGCTCCATTGTCGCTGAATATTGTGGAAAGAATGTCCTCATCAAGGTCAACCACGCTTATGTCCGCCTGGGCGTACGACTCGTTTCCATCAGAAAATGCCATCCTATTTCCCTGATGTGAAAAGCATGGGTCATGCACTCTGCCTGTACCCGAAGTAATCTGAACCGGTGTATTGATTGTGTTGGTGTTATGATCGAAGTCAGCAATAAAAAGCTCCATTTTGGTAAGGTCAAAATCAGGAATGTTATTAGGGAATCCGCAAAAAACAATCTTTGAGCCATCAGGTGACCAGGCAGGGTCAAGCATCCACCAATTAGAAATTTGCTGAGGGCTTTGTCCCTTATTGTCTG
>NZ_JADQBH010000063.1 GCF_016278715.1 Marinilabilia sp.
GTATCAAGACAAAAAAGTAATTCAGGGTTTAAGGGATGAAATCCCTTTTGGAAAATGTTTAGGACACTATTGGGTTTGTGAAAACAAATTCTTTCAAAACCATAATCGGCATCGGTGATTTAGGGGTAAAATTGCTTTTGGAAGATATTAAGTAAATTAATAAAAAAAAGGCAGAAGTCAGGATTTTAATCCAGTACCTTCTGCCTTTTTATTATATGTCTTAGCTGGTTAAACCGTTTTGTCCGGATACACCTCAAGTGCTTTTTTCAGAACCTCAATCGCTGTTTCCAGTTCTTTACGTTCCAAAACATAAGCAATTCTCACTTCGTTGGCTCCGTAACCGGGCGTACTGTAAAAACCTGTGCCGGGTGCCATCATTACGGTATTTCCTTCATATTCAAATTCGCTGAGAATCCATTGGCAAAAAACTTCAGAATCTTTTACCGGAAGTCTGACCATGGTATAGAAAGCACCTTTGGGCATGGGGCAAATCACGCCGGGAATTTTATTGAGCTCTTTAACCAGAAAATCGCGCCGTTGAATGTATTCTTTGTAAACATCAATAAAGTATTGTTCTGGAGTTTCGAGAGAGGCTTCGCCCACAATTTGTCCCAGTCCGGGGGGGCTCAGTCGGGCCTGCCCGAATTTAAGTGCCGCACTGATGAGTTCTTTATTCTTGGAAACCAGAGCGCCGATACGAACACCACACTCGCTGAAACGCTTGGAAACAGAGTCGAACATCACCGCATTTTCCTCCAGTCCCTTTAGGTGCATCACCGACTTATGCTTGTGCTCATCGTAACAAAATTCGCGATAAACCTCGTCCGAGAAGAAGAACAGATCGTGTTTTAATACCAGTTCCCGCAATTCTTCCAGTTCGCTGTCTGAATAGAGATATCCAGTGGGATTGTTAGGATTGCATATCACAATACCCTTGGTTTTTGGGGTAATCAGCGCTTCCAACTCTTTGATGGGCGGCAGTGCAAAACCATTTTCAATGGATGAGGTAACAGGAATTATTTTTATCCCGGATGTAATAGCAAATCCGTTGTAATTGGCATAGAACGGTTCGGGAATAATTACCTCGTCATCAGGATTCAGACAGCTCAGGAAAGCAAAGGTGATGGCTTCCGAGCCACCTGTGGTAATCAGGATGTCTGTGAATTCCACATCAATTCCGATAGACTGATAATACTTTGCCAGTTTGCGTCGATAGGTTTCATTTCCTGCAGAGTGGCTGTACTCAATTACTTTATCGGTGAGATTTCGGACGGCATCAAGTCCCACTTGCGGAGTGAATATATCAGGTTGTCCAATGTTCAGATGGATCACATTTGTTCCTCTTTCTGTTGCTTCTTCAGCAAAGGGAACCAATTTGCGAATGGGGGAAGCCGGCATTTGACCGCCACGGTTTGAGATGTTTGGCATTGGTTCTGTTTTTTTGGTTTATTACAAAGTTAGGGTCGAAAACCCACAAAGATAATGATACAATGCATCTTTTTAAGTTATTTTTTATTTTTAAGGCAAAACCGGGATTTATTTACTTATGCCGCATTTTCGGACGAAAATAAATAAATTTGCTTCCAAACATTTTTGAATATGGGTAGATCAAGATTTATTTTTATTCTGATACTTTTATTGCTTTCGGGATGGTTTAATTTCTCCGAAGGACAAATTGTCAATATTGACAAAAGAAGAACGCGGAATCCGGATAAGGGATTACAAGGGGAATTCAATCTGGGCTTTAACTTCATTCATACCACCTCCGACCAGAAACAGTTGAATTCACGTATCAAACTTCAGTACAATGATGATTTGAACACCTACCTTTTTTCATCCGATCTGGGTTTTAACCAGGTGGGGAGCGAGCGAAATGTGAACAATGGCGGCTTAATGCTGAAGTACAACTACTGGGTGCCTGAGAAAATTATTATCGCTGAGGGGTTTTTGCAATATCAATACAATAGAGTGAAAAGCCTAAAGCATCGGTATATCATTGGAGGCGGACCCCGGTTTAATATTGCGGACGGAGAGAAGTTCTCATTTTTTTTGGTCGGATATACCATTTATTTGAATGAGTTGTATGAGCATACCGATTATGAGCGGCGCAAAAGCCTGGTGAAGTTTAGCTCCATGGGCAGTTTTGACTGGCAAATGGGAGATGCTGCAAAATTGAGTCACAGCACTTATTACGAGCCTGATTATTCTGATCCTGCTGATTTTCGCCTGTGGAGTGAGACCCGTTTTAATGTCCGGATTTCACAAAAGTTCAATTTTGGTCTTTTTGTGAAACTTGAATATGATAATCTGGCACCCCCGGAGGTGGATAAGCTGTTTTACACGGTAACGAATTCCTTTCAATGGCGGTTTTAGAAATGTAAGTTGGTTACAATTAACTCTTATGTTTACAATAGTTCGTTAAAAAAAGCCTAAACGCAAAGACGCAATGGCGCAAAGTTTTTATTGTCAGAGAGTTGTGATAAATATCGCACATTGTGCAAATTACTCACTAACAGGCTTTTAAAAAAGTTTAACGGAGTATTGATGTTTAACCACATTGCATGAAAAGAAAGATTTTGAACCATATAAGGTTAAGTCCTTGTTATCAATATCCGGAATTATCAGGTGTGGCGGTTTCCGAACCGCCACTTTTGAGCACTTAAACCGAATCCATTTCCCGACATCTCTAAACAGCTAATTTTTTTGCCTCAAGTGAACGTAACTTGATTTAGAAATTTTAATACAATGGTAGAGGTTTTCCCCTATAAAATAACTTTTGCTCAACAGCAAACTCCCTCATTCTTTAAGCCTGATTAATTTTGGAACAAATTTTGTTAAGCAATCGAACAAATGTTTGTTGTATTCTAACCCTAGATTTATGAAGACCTTTCTTGCCTCTCTTTTCTTGTTGGCTTTCTTGCCTGCCATGTCCTTTGCTCAGGGAGTTCGTGGTACCATTGTTGATGAAAACGGAGATCCCGTTCCAATGGCCAGCATTTACTTACCTTCAGAAAAAACCGGAACTGCTTCAAATAGTGAAGGGAAATATGAAATACCTCTGGCTCCCGGAGAGTACGACCTGGTTTTTCAATCGCTTGGATTCCGGACCCGCACTTTTCATCTGACCATTCGCAAAAACTGGCTTGAGCTGGATATTGATCTGGAGCCGCAAAGTATTCAACTGCGTGAAGTGGTGATAAATCCTTCAGACGAAGATCCGGCGTATGGTATTATGAGAAAAGCAATTGGGATGGCTCCTTATTACCTGAGGCAAACAAACAAGTATCTGGCCGATGTTTATATAAAAGGATCTTTCCGGATGGAGAAAATCCCACGGCTTTTGAGGAATTCATTCACAATAAGTGTTGATGACATGGAAACACGAATGGAAGAGGGGCGCACTTACACTATGGAGTCGATGAATGAAATTTCTTTTATTGCTCCGGATACATTTAAGCATACGGTACTGGCTTCCCGAAGTTCTTTCCCTGCCGGGGATGAATCCACGGCCCTTGGGTTTATCAACAGCAGTTTCTACGAAGCAGACAATGGTATGGTTATTTCTCCTCTTGCACCGCAGGCCATGCGGCACTATAAATATCGCTACGAAGGGTATTTTGAAGAAAATGATGTGGAGGTGAATAAAATAAAGGTCACTCCCCGACGAAAAAGCCAGCAGTTGGTGAGCGGGTATATTTATATTGTTCAGAACTTGTGGAACATTCATTCGGTTGATGTGGAAGTGGAGATGTTTTTTGGTAATATCCGTGTCAAACAGGTTTTTCAGCCGGTAAAAGAGAGTGCATGGCTGCCGGTGACTCATCAGTTCGATTTGGATGTGGCCATGATGGGGGTGGAGGCAATTGTGGATTATTCCGGGTCCGTTAAATACAAAGAGGTTGAGCTGAATAATGTGTTGAAAAAACCGGAACAATTGCTGGATGTTGAGAGCGAGATGGTGACTGAGGAACCGGAGGCAGATTCGACTGAAGTAAAAACCCGGGAACAGCAACAGATTGAAACTTTGCTGGCCAAAGATGAACTCAATAACCGGGAGATGATGAAGCTGGCCCGTCTCATGGAAAAGAGTTCGGCCAAAGATGACCAACCCCAGGAACTTGAGCTCACAAGTACTTATGAGATGGAGTTTAAAAAGGATAGTGTGAAGCCCGACTCCACATTTTGGGAAACCCGGCGCCCGATTCCCCTAACACCTCTGGAATATGAAAGTTTTGAACTGGGAGATAGCCTGGCAGCAGTTAGTGCCGGGAAGAATGACAGTACTTCGACGGACAAAGACGGGGTGTTGGATAAGGTTTTAGGGTTTGCCACCTGGGGGAAACGATTCTTTTTGGCCGATTCGTCTGTGCTTGTTAATTATAACGGATTGATTGGTCTGGGGAACATTAATTTCAATCCCGTGGACGGATGGAATTACAAACAGTCTCTTGATGTAATATGGAAACAGGATTCGGTGCACCGTTTGGAATTTTCACCTGAAGTTGCCTATGCATTTTCGAGGGAGGCATGGATGTGGAAAGCAGGCCTGAAACAGACTTACGCTCCCTTGCTTCGGGGTGAGTTTGCTTTGTCGGCGGGTGATGTGACCTCCGATTTTAAAACTTCGGATATTGCCGTCAATCCCTTGGCTGATATGGTTGCTTCGCTAGTTTTCAAGGAAAATTATAAGCGGTATTTTGGGCGCCGGTTTGCAGAAATTTCTAACGGACTGGATTTAGCCAACGGGTTACGCTGGAATGTTTCAGCGGCTTATGAGTGGATGCAGCCAATGGTCAACAATAGCAACTATTCTTTTTTTAACCGGGATGAAGATTACAATTCTAATATTCCCGAAAATGACCAGTTGTTTTTCGGGCATCTGGATCAGCAGGAAAGTTTTTTCTGGACGACGGGGTTGTCCTATACTCCTCACTACTTCTATCGAATCGAGAAAGGGCGCAAAATAATGTCTCATTCTGACTATCCCACTTTTTCGCTTTTATTAAAACAGGGAGTATCCGCATTTAACAGTTCTGCAGATTATTTGCTTCTGGAAGGCGGAGTGGAACAGAAAAAGGAAGCCGGATTTTTCCCTGCGTTGTCCTGGGCTGCAAAGGGTGGCTGGTTTGCCCGTAACGAAGCCATGCATTTTTCGCATTTCAAACATTTTAATGCCTCCACATTGCCTGTTAGAATCACCGGAGGTCCTTCTTTTCGCTTGCTCAACGATTATGAAGCATCTACCAACGAATGGTATCTACAGGGTCATTTAAAATACAGTTCCCCTTATTTATTATTGAAATATTTGCCTGTTTTGAGCAATCGCTTGTGGAACGAATCCTTGCACTTGGATTATTTGCATACTCCGCAGTTGAAGAATTATATGCAGGTTGGCTATTCCATTGACCAGATATTTTTGATGGGCAGCATTGGTGTTTTTGCCGGATTTGAAGATGGTAAGTACGAACATTGGGGCGTCAGTGCTGTGCTTGAGTTTTGATTTCCGGGTTAGAATCAGGATTGAATTGTTCTGATCCTCGGGAAGAGTTGGTTTCTTATATCCTCTGAAAGTGAAAAAAAACAGAAAAGAACAAATTAAGTGGGAAAAGGTTTGCCGGAGCTAGTTAATAAATGTTATATTGTAAAACTTTTTAATAAATATGATATGAAACTTTTAATTAAACCCTTATGAAGTACCCACTTTTTATTTTATTGTTCTATTCTTTGTTTGTTGCTTGTTCTGTTGAAACCTCTGTTGAAATTAACGACCCTTCCGGGGAAGATGAATCTCCCATTTCTCAGAAATCATTGGAAGGAGCCATAAATGGAGAAGATTTTATTCTGGAGTCTGCTCTTGTTTCGGAACTTGTAATGTTTGAAGATAATGGATTCAAGTTTTTCTTATTTTCAAGCGAAGAAACTTGTTCAGATGACATGCAATACATTGGGAGTGATGTTTCTTTTTTTGTAGAAAGCGAAATACCTCTGGCTCCTGGCGAATATGAAGGTAAAGGACCTTATTTTTCCTATAAAACTGAAAGTGGTTCAGCTAGTGTGTCCTTTTTGGGGTGTACTTTAATAATTGATGATATAGATGGAGACCTGGTTTCAGGAAGAGTGCGGGGAGGAGATGTTGAGGATGGAACATACATCGAAGGAGCCTTTGAAGCAACCCTTTGTGGAAATTGATATTTTAACCAAAACTGATAGATTATGAATTTACGAAGTATTTTACTGATTGTACTGATCGGTTCTTTTGTATCTGTTAGCGGACAGCAATTACTGACTCCGTCAAGGTCTTTTTCTCATAATAAACCGGCCTATTTAACCCTTGAAGATGGTTCAGAATTGGAATGCACTATCGATAAGATTAAACGGAAGAAAGTGCTTATTGAAGAGGTTCGGATTATTGACGAAAATGGGAAAAAACAAAAGCTGAAGCCTGAGGATATTAAATTTATGTATTTGCCGCCAAGTAACTTTGATAAATTGGCAAAAGCGAATTCCTTTATCGGAGACGCCACCAAATGGAATGATGAAAAGCTGGAGCAGGATCTTTTAAATCAGGGGTATGCATATTTTGAATATACTCCCGTGAAGATAAAACGTAAAACAATGGGGCTGATGATGCAGTTGATTAATCCCGATTTTAGTCAGGAAATTCAGGTGTACGACGATCCTTTGGCAAAGAAAACTACTTCAGTCGGAGTTGCCGGAGTTAAAGTTGCCGGTGGAAATGCTAAATCATATTACGTTAAGCATTCTGATGATGAAATTGCTATTCGTATAAAAAAGAAAGATTATGACGAGCATTTTGACACCTTGTATGGAAATTGTGATTCACTAAAGTCAGTTGATCCGGATTGGTCCGAGCTGGTAAATCATATTATTAAATATACAGAATGCGCTGAGTAAGCGTGTTAATTAGATTTTAAAAGCCATGACTGCGATTTGTAGTCATGGCTTTTTTGTGTCATAATTATTTTTGTGCATTTGGAACAAAAATGTTTTACCTTGCATTTTAGTCAGATTTAAAATGTTGAATCACTTGACTTTCAGGTGGCACTTCTTTGTTGTGTCTGACCACCCTTATTTATTAATTATTTCTTTTTTATTATGAACATTTTTGTTGCAAAGCTCAGCTCCCGGGCTACAAGTGAAGATCTGGAGCAAATGTTTGGCGAATTTGGAGAAGTAACTTCCGCCAAGGTGATTATGGATCGTGAAACCGGTTATTCAAAACGTTTCGGCTTTGTTGAAATGCCCGATGACAATTCCGCAAATGCTGCCATCGAGAATTTGGATGACAAAGAGTTTGATGGTAGTCGTATTGTGGTCAAAAAAGCACGCGCCCGTGAAGAGGCGGGGGGAAGAGGAGGTGGTGGAAGACAATTCCGCCAGTCTCATTAAAAAAAAAATTATGAAAAGGCTGCCCGTTTGGGCGGCCTTTTTAATATATTATTGACCATTGCATTGGTTTTTCTTAAATGGTTCCATTCCTTACTTTCCCTTATGTTTCTAATGTGGTTTATGGCAGATTTAACAATTTTTTTCTGATTCGTCTTTTCTACTATTCTCCAACAACATTTCCTTTCAATACTTAAAGGTCAGCGAGTTTTTGTTATTTTTGCACCTTAATCGAATTTAACCAGGAGAAAGACAGATCATATTATGGAAATAGCAAGCAAGTACAGTCCCGCCGAGACGGAAGGCAAATGGTACAGTTACTGGATGGAACAGGAGTTTTTTAAATCTGTTCCCGATGAGCGTGAACCCTACACAATGGTGATACCTCCGCCGAACGTCACCGGTGTGTTGCACATGGGACACATGCTCAACAATACCATTCAGGATATCCTGGTGCGCCGCGCGCGTATGCAGGGCAAAAATGCTTGCTGGGTTCCCGGAACAGACCATGCTTCTATTGCAACAGAGGCCAAAGTGGTGAACAAACTGAAGGAAGAGGGGATTTCAAAATATTCGCTGACTCGTGATGCGTTCTTGAAACATGCCTGGGACTGGACCGACAAGCACGGTGGAATCATTCTGGAGCAGCTCAAGAAACTGGGCGCCTCATGCGACTGGGATCGTACCTGTTTTACCATGGATGAGGTTCGCAGTGACGGAGTTATCAAGGTTTTTGTTGACCTTTACAAAAAAGGATACATCTACCGTGGGGTTCGTATGGTGAACTGGGATCCCGCCGCCAAAACTGCCCTTTCTGATGAGGAAGTGATTTACCGCGAAGTACAGTCCAAATTATATTATGTGCGTTATCAGGTGGAAGGTGAGGAAAACGAGTACGTAACAATCGCCACCACCCGTCCGGAAACTATCCTGGGAGATACAGCTGTTTGCGTGAATCCCGGCGATGAACGATTTAAGCATCTGGTAGGCAAGAAAGTGCTGGTGCCGTTATTAAACCGTGCCATTCCTGTGCTTGAGGATGATTATGTGGATGTGGAGTTTGGTACTGGTTGTTTGAAAATTACACCTGCTCACGATATCAACGACTATGAAATCGGGATGCGTCATAACCTGGAATCCATTGATGTGCTCAACGACGACGGGACATTGAGCGAGGCTGCTGGACTTTATGTTGGACAGGACAGGTTTGATGTGCGTGATAAAATTGCAGAAGATCTTCAAAAAGCCGGAAATCTTGTTAAAGTTGAAGATTACGCCAACAAAGTAGGTTATTCCGAGCGCACCGATGCAGCAATCGAGCCTAAGCTTAGTACTCAGTGGTTCCTGAAAATGTCGGAACTTGCTAAACCCGCTCTTAAAGCCGTGATGGAAGATGAAGTACGTTTTCATCCGCCAAAATTTAAGAATCTCTACCGTCATTGGATGGAGAATGTGAAGGACTGGTGTATCTCTCGTCAGCTTTGGTGGGGGCACCGTATCCCTGTTTATTATCTGGAAGATGGCAGCTTCGTGGTTGCTGAAACAGAAGAGGAAGCCCTTCAACTTGCAAAAGAGAAGAGCGGAAATGCTAACCTTTCAATGGAAAATCTCAGGCAGGACGAGGATGTCCTCGACACATGGGCCTCATCATGGTTGTGGCCCATCACTGTTTTCGATGGTTTCAATCCCGATAACGACGAAATTGATTATTACTATCCTACCAATGATTTGGTAACGGCTCCAGAGATTATCTTTTTCTGGGTGGCCCGGATGATAATGGCCGGCTATGAGTATCGCGGCACCTATCCGTTTAAGAATGTTTACTTTACAGGGATTGTACGCGACCAGAAACGCCGTAAGATGTCTAAATCGCTGGGAAACTCGCCTGAGCCATTGGAATTGATTAAGAAATATGGTGCCGACGGCGTGCGTATGGGCATGTTGATGTGTTCTCCTGCTGGTAATGATATCTTATTTGACGAAAGTCTGACTGAGCAGGGACGTAACTTTGCCAACAAAATTTGGAATGCTTTCCGGCTGGTGAAAAACTGGGAAGTTGTAGCTGGCATCGAACAACCTGAAAGCTCAGCTATCGCCGTGGAGTGGTTTCAGAACAAATTGATGGAATCTATTGAGAAAATCAATGACCATTTCGACAAGTACCGTATTTCTGACGCTTTAATGGAGGTTTACCACTTGTTTTGGGGAGAGTTCTCTTCCTGGTATCTGGAGTTGATTAAACCTGCCTATCAGCAACCCATCGATGGGAAGACTTATGAATCTACCCTGAAGTTTTTTGATGACCTGGTGCGTCTGCTGCATCCTTTTATGCCCTTCATTACCGAGGAAATCTGGCATTATCTTGCTGATCGAAAAAAGGGTGAGAGTATAATGGTGAGTCTTCAACCGGACGCCGGAAAGTTTGACCAGACTTTGCTCGACCAGTTCGAGTACGTGAAAGAGGCTATCGGTGGGGTGCGCAATCTGCGTAAAGAAAAGAATTTGTCGCCACGTGAAGCACTAAAAGTGATGGTGATGACCGGGAAGGACGGTTATTTTAAGCAACTGGATCCTGTCTTGAAGAAACTGGCCAATCTGGAATCGGTGGAAGAGACTGGTGAGAAGGTTGCCGGGGCTGTTTCGTTTCTGGTGAAATCTTCGGAGTACTTCATTCCGCTGGAAGGACTTATCAACGTGGAGGAGGAAGTTGCCAAACTTGAAGAAGAGTTAAAGCGTATGAGGGGCTTTATCAACGGCGTGATGAAGAAACTTAGCAACGAGAAATTTGTGGCCAATGCTCCCGACAAAGTGGTGGAAATGGAGAAAAAGAAACAGGCCGATGCGGAAGCAAGAATTCAAGTACTCACCGAGAGTATTAAGAATCTGAAAGGATAATTTCTGGAACCTGAAAATATTAGGCGTTAAGCTATAAGAAATAAAAAAGCCCGGGGAATTCCCCGGGCTTTTTTATTTCTTATAGCGCTTTCAGGCTCATATCCAAACTCTTAATGTGGTGTGTCAGTGCGCCGACCGATATGTAATCAACGCCACATTCAGCATAGCTTCTAAGTGTTTTTTTGGTTATGCCTCCCGATGATTCAGTTTCGTATTTACCATTAATCATTTTTACTGCCTGACTGGTAGTTTCCGTGTCAAAATTGTCGAGCATAATGCGATGTACACCCCCGGTGTTCAGAACCTGTTGCAATTCGTCCAGATTACGGACTTCAATCTCAATCTTAAGGTCTTTACCTATTTCTTTCAGGTAACTTTGAGCGGTTTTGATAGCTTTTTCGATTCCGCCTGCAAAATCCACATGATTATCTTTGAGCATTACCATATCGTAAAGCCCCATGCGATGGTTCTCTCCCCCGCCGATTTTCACTGCTGCCTTTTCCAGAAAACGCATCCCCGGAGTTGTTTTGCGGGTATCCAGAATTTTGGTGTGTAGCCCGTTTACCAATTGAACATACTCGCGTGTCTGGGTAGCAATACCACTCATTCGTTGCATGATGTTGAGAACCAGTCGTTCACCTTTGAGAAGTGTAAGTACTTTTCCTTTTACAGTAAAGGCTACATCGCCCGGTTCAACTAGAGCACCGTCACTCAGCAGGGGACTGATTTCAATATCGGGTTGCAGATATTGGAAGATTTCGAATGCTACATCAACCCCTGCCAATACGCCGGTTTCTTTGACCAGCAGTTGCACTTTTCCTTCTGCATCGGGAGGAATACATGACAGAGAGGAATGGTCGCCATCGCCCACATCTTCTTTAAGGGCGTTAATAATAAAAGGTTCCAGGTATTCGTTCATCATCGGTTTAGTCTTGTTTCTCAATCCTTATTTGATGGATTAATTGTTGAGTATTGGTGGATTTTACCAAAAAGTAAAAGCGGTAGCAATTGCTGGAGCTGTTGTATTCCCCAATGGCAAAAGTTGCATTTTGACGGGTTCCATGATGAAGAACGTCAAAGGAGGTTACCTTATTTTTTTCAAAAAAGCTTTTCAAAATAAAATGAGCCTGTTCCTGACTGTAAACGCCTGACTCACCTGGCAGCAGTAGCTCCACCTTATTGTTCAGGTACGGTTTTAATGCTGCGGCATCCCCGGCTTTTACGGCTTTTACTACCTCCGGAGGCAATGGCCCCGTTTGTGCCTGAGCAAATGTAAAGGTCAATAAAAGGGCAATTACCGGTAGAAATTTAATCAGATTCTTCATTT
>NZ_JADQBH010000121.1 GCF_016278715.1 Marinilabilia sp.
TTGACTGGATGTTCCCGGAGCTTTGGCGTGTTTTATCGCTAAAAGGAGCACGAATGATTTGTCATCCTTCAAACCTGGTACTGCCTTTTTGCCAGACAGCGATTCCGGGATATGCACTCACCAACCGCATATTTGTAGCCACAGCAAACAGGATTGGTCAGGAAAGAGACCTGACATTCACCGGCCAGTCTGTTTTAGTAAATCCCAACGGAGAATATTTACTGAGGGGGGATCAACACAAAGAAGAGACCTTAACCGTCGAAATCGACCTGACGAAAGCAGACAATAAACAAATGACGCCATTTAATGATGCCTTTGACGATCGCAGGGTTGACTTCTATTCTCTTTCCGTTAAGGAAGACCACTCTGAAATGAAGAAGGAAAAGAAAATGCAAAGAAAAAGAATCCAGAAACAAAAAAAACAATACAACGAAGACCAATTAAAAACCATTGGACAGGATGCGATGGCACAACTGGAAAAGATACCGGAATTCAAGGCATCCAAAACTGTTTTCATTTATTGGTCGCTTCCCGATGAAGTACCCACACACGAATTCATTGAAAAATACCGAAAAGAAAAAAAGTTTATTCTCCCACGCGTAGTGGGCGATTACCTGGAATTACACGAATTCACAGGCATAGAGTCCTTAGAGGAAGGAAACTCCTTTGGAATACAGGAACCTACGGGTTCGGTTTTTTCTGATTTTGACACCATCGACCTGGCGGTTGTTCCGGGATTGGCCTTCACCCGCAACGGTGAGCGACTTGGAAGAGGTGGCGGATATTACGACCGGACACTCCCTTTTCTGAAGAATGCAGTTAAAATTGGAGTAGCCTTCCCATTTCAGATGGTGCCCCGCATACCTCTCGACACGCACGACGTTTTGTTGGATAAAGTAATCGCCGCCAGCGAATAACAATAAAAACAGACAAAAAAAAAGCCTGTCTGCACAATGCAAAACAGGCTTTTTTTATCCTTTATACCCCCTTATGCAGGATGAATTGCCTCTGTGGGACAAACATCAGCACAAGAACCACAATCGGTACACAATTCGGGATCAATTTTATAGATCTCACCTTCAGCGATAGCATCCACAGGACACTCATCAATGCAGGTACCGCAAGCAATACAGTCATCATTAATTACGTATGCCATTTTTCTTTCTTTTTAATGATTAGATGATTTTTCAAAAACCAAAATTATCTGCTTTTTTCCTTTAAAAAAAAAGAAACCTGTCTAAATAAGGTTATTTGTAAGGGTTTTAAATAATGCCACTCCATGCAATCGTCCGATAAACAGCCCCTCCCAGCTAACCAAAAACCAAACCTCCAGACCGGAGTGGGGGTACAGAAAAAAGCCGGCAACAAAAATGTCACCGGCCTTTTGGTATAAAATACAAAATCTCTCTTAGGGATTGTGCCGAAATAACTTGCCGCTTTAGACTTGTTCTTTTGTCCTATAACTTCCTTGAAAATCCATTGAATAGCTCGCTATTCGCAGCATTTTCAAGTCGGAAAAGAACAAAATAACTTCGCTAAATCTGTCAATTTATTTCATTACAAACCCCTACTCAATCTCCACCATCAGAAAACTTTTAGAAATCCGTTGTCCCTTTTCAACAAAGATCTTCTTTATTTTTCCGTCAAAAGGCATGTGAATTTCATTGATCATCTTCATGGCCTCAAGAAGCAAAATTACTTCACCCTCCTTCAGCTTCTTCCCCTTTTTGGCTTTGATTTCAAGCACAGTGCCAGGAATAACAGACTTGATCTCATTAGGATTAGGAACTTCATATTTCTTACGCTCCTTATACTTTCTGGTCAATCTGGTTTTATACTTCAGACTCAACACCTGAAAATCAACCAATTCATGATTATCATCCTTCATAATTGCACATTTTGAATTCATAATCACCGGACATTCCGGATTCTCTATGATTTTACAACAGCAAAAACAGAATATCCAAAACTGCCCCTGCTCAAATGGCTGTTAACCACACGAAACAATCCACCTTCATTTCTTAGCCTAGAATGGGGGAATTCCATGTTTCTTCTCGGGACGATAATCCTCTTTGCTAACAGAAACTTCAAGCGCATGTAAAAGCATTTTACGGGTCTCATCAGGCTCAATCACTGAATCGATGTAACCTTTAGCAGCAGCAACATAAGGATTGGCGAACTTCTCCTTGTACTCCTGAACCTTCAGCCGACGCATCTCCTCTGGATTTTCTGCTTCTTCAATCTCTTTCTTAAAGATAATATTGGCAGCTCCTTCAGGCCCCATCACTGCAATCTCGGCAGTTGGCCATGCAAACATAAAGTCGGCATGCAGGTGACGGGAGTTCATGGCAATGTATCCTCCCCCGTAAGCTTTTCTCAGAATTACGGTAATCTTAGGTACAGTAGCCTCAGAATAAGCGTAAAGCACTTTGGCACCATGACGAATTACGCCGGCATGTTCCTGGTCAATTCCAGGCAGGTAGCCCGGCATATCCTCGAGGGTGATAATCGGAATATTGAAAGCATCGCAGTATCTGATAAAGCGGGCAGCCTTATCAGAACTATCTGTATCAAGCACACCTGCAAGAACCAGGGGCTGATTGGCCACAAATCCGATGGTATCTCCATTCATCCGACCAAAACCAATCACAATATTAGCTGCGAAAAGTTCTTGAATTTCAAAGAAATCAGAATCATCAACGATGGCTTTAATTACATCACGCACATCATAGGGATTCTTAGGATCGGAAGGGATAATATCCTCCACTTTCACCTTGCCCTTGGGCGGTTTTGGCGGAAATGCTCTGGCTTTTTGCTTATTGTTCCATGGAATAAAAGTAATCAGCTTCTTTATCTGATCAAAACATTCCATCTCACTGTTGGCAAAGAAATGGGCATTCCCTGTAATTTCAGCATGAACCCGGGCACCACCCAGATCCTCCATTGAAATCTCTTCACCCAAAACGGTTTTGATTACGCTAGGACCGGTAATGAACATCTTACTGATTTTGTCAACTGTAAACACAAAGTCAGTCAGCGCCGGTGAATAAACAGCACCTCCGGCGCAAGGGCCCAGAATTACAGAAATCTGAGGAATAACCCCTGAAGCAATCGTATTGCGGTAGAAAATCTCACCATATCCGGCCAGCGAATTTACACCTTCCTGAATACGGGCACCACCAGAGTCATTGATTCCGATAAGCGGCACTCTCATTTTCAGGGCATGATCCATAATCTTTGTGATTTTTCGGGCATGCATCAGTCCCAATGACCCACCGGCAACGGTAAAGTCCTGGGCAAAAACGCAAACAGGAGCTCCATAAATGGTTCCTGTTCCAATTATCACACCATCACCATGTAATTGCTTTTTGTCCATTCCGAAATCACGTGCTTCGTGCTCAACAAAAAGGTCATACTCGGTAAAAGAATCCTGGTCCACCAAGGCCAAAATACGCTCTCGGGCCGTCATTTTACCCATCGCAGTTTGTTTCTCAATGGCTTTTTCACCACCGCCCTGCTGTACTTTTTCTCTCCTTTTCCGAAGGTCAAGGATGTACTTTTTTAATGACATACACTAAAAGTTTTGGTTAATCACCTATCAGTCAAGATTCAATAAATAAACCTGCTGAAAAATCAGGGTGCATAATTACTAATTTTACATTAAAGAGTTGCAGGAAAATTTGAATATTTTAACACCTTCCCCTACAAACCTCTGATAAACAATAAGTAAAATTTAGAATGACCACATTAAAAAAAACTTCAGGAAAACCAATTAAAATTTGGAATATTGAACCAGCTGCAAAAACAGGAACTCATTGCCTGAGAATAAATTAGGATTCCGGAACTTTGCTGAAACTACAGATCCGGCATCTATTTGGGTGCCCGATAATACAACAGCGCGCCAATAGCTGAAAAAACAAAATTAGGTAGCCAGGTAGCCATCATGGGCGACCAGTTACCGTTGATGGCAAATGTTGTTGAAATAGTCATGAATAAAATATACGAAAAACTAAGCGCAATGCCAACCCCAATATGAAGCCCCATGCCACCACGGGTTTTACGTGAAGCCAGCGAAACACCTATCAATGTCAGAATAAATGCGGAAAACGGGGAGGCTATACGCCGGTGTTTTTCAATAAGATAAGGCTCAATATTTCCTACTCCCCTGATTGTCTGTTCATCAATATAACTTTCAAGTTCGGGATTGGTCATCGTTTCAAAAAACTTCCTCTCCTCTTTAAAATCGGCAGGCTTCATATTCACCACCGTATCCATCTCTTCGCCTTTGGAAATAACCATCCTCCCGTTTTCTGAAAAATCACGACGTGTAAAATCTTCAAATATCCATTTATTATCGATGCTGTCATATTTTACTTTTTCGGCAGTAATTTTCAACTTCAACTTTTTCCCCTCGATTTTTTCCAGACTAAAGTCATCCCCACGTTCACGATAAGAGGAGTAACGCCGCATATAAATAAACAAACCGGGCTCTATCTGCATGTGAATATTGCTCATTCCGGTTTCCTTAATCTCTTTTACATAGATATTTTCAAACTCAATCCGGACTTTATTTGATGGTGGGATAATATAACCTCCCATCACATAAGAGAACACAGTAAGTATGGCTGCCCCGAGAAAATAAGGGTACAATAATCTTTTAAAACTAACCCCACTGGACAAAATGGCTATAATTTCGGTGTCATAGGCCATCTTGGAAGTAAAGAAAATCACCGCAATAAAAACAAAGAGCGGTGTAAACAAGTTGGCAAAGTAAGGGATGAAGTTGAAATAGTAATCAAAAACGATGGCATCAAGTGGGGCATCAGTTTCAAGAAAATCGTCGATTTTCTCAGCCAGATCAAACACTACTGATATACTCAATATCAGCAGGATAGCAAAGAAGAAAGTTCCAAGAAACTTTTTCAGTATGTAAACATCTATCTTTTTCAAAATCATCCTGTTAAGAAATATCTGTGCTGTTTAGCCCCTGCTCATCATTACAAAGGAACAAAAAATCAAAAGAATTCTTACAAACGCCTTGCCAGTTGTTTAACCATCTGCTCCTTCCAGCCACTAAAAGTTCCTTCCTGAATCCGGCGACGGGCTTCACCAACCAACCATAGATAAAAAGAGAGGTTGTGAATTGATGCCAACTGAGGCCCCAACATCTCACGGGAAATAAACAAATGTCGTAAATAGGCTTTGGAATAGAGCCTGTCGAAGGAGCAATACCCATCGGGATCAACAGGCGAAAAATCCATCTTCCACCTCTCATTCCTGATATTAATTATGCCCTGACTGGTAAACAGCATCCCGTTTCGCCCATTCCGGGTAGGCATTACGCAGTCGAACATATCCACACCACGGCTGATGGCCTCCAAAATATTAACAGGTGTTCCCACTCCCATCAGATACCGGGGTTTGTCCTGAGGAAGAATTTCATTGACTACCTCTATCATCTCATACATCACATCCTCCGGCTCACCCACTGCAAGGCCGCCAATGGCATTACCCTCCCGATTAAAAGAGGCGATGTACTCGGCTGATTTTCTGCGCAAATCGGTGAATCCGGCGCCCTGCACAATGGGAAAAAAAGTTTGGTTGTAACCGTATTTGGAATCGGTGGAATCAAAACGGTCCAGACCGCGTTTCAGCCATTTGTGAGTAAGCTCCATGGACTGAAGCGCATATTTATAATCTGCATCTCCCGGCGGACATTCATCAAAAGCCATAATGATATCGGCTCCGATGATCCGTTGAATATCCACAACATTTTCGGGCGTAAACAGGTGTTTTGACCCGTCGAGGTGAGAACGAAACTCTGCCCCTTTGGAAGAAAGCTTACGTTTATCGCTCAATGAAAAAACCTGATAACCACCACTATCTGTCAAAATTGGTTTATCCCAGGCATTAAACTTGTGTAGTCCTCCTGCCTGCTCTAAAACATCCAGTCCGGGACGCAAATACAAATGATATGTGTTACCCAATATGATATGGGCCTTCACCTCTTCCTTTAAATCATTAACATGAATCCCCTTAACACTTCCAACGGTTCCCACCGGCATAAAAACCGGAGTCGGAATAGTACCATGATCCGTTGTTATTTCACCGGTTCGGGCGGCAGTTTGATTGTCAGTCTTTTCTAATGTAAATTGCATTCGTTTCAGCTCTCTCTAAAAATTAATATTGCTGTATTCAATTACTATAGTCCGTTAATAAAGTCCGGAAACAGAGACGGAAAGCTTTTATTTTCAAAAACTTGAAACAAGCAACCCTCGCTTTTCAAACCATTTATTATTAGGTATCTGCAACCATTTAACAGAGTATTACAATAAAACAGAATTGCAAAGATACAAGTATTGGCCGTTTTTTCGTTCTTAATTGTAACCTAAGGAAAAAAATCGCACATTTGCCCGTCAATTTTCAGAAACCATGAATATTCCTCTTCCAAACACCGCAGAAACCATCCTTTTGTCGCTAATGCTGCTCGCGTGGCTTTGGCAGTTCATTTTTATATTGAGACGCATTTTACCGGTGGCCCGATATAAAAATGCACCTGTTGTCAACGCGGAGCTCCCCCCCGTTTCTGTCGTCATCAGTGCCAGAAACGAAGAAGAAAACCTGGAAGCATTTCTGCCTGAAGTATTAACCCAGGATTATCCCGAATATCAGGTTGTCGTGGTCAATGATGGCTCTGAAGACGAAACAGACATGGTGTTGGCCCGGCTTAAAGCCAGATACCCACACCTTTACAATACCCGGATTGCCCCTGATAAGAAATTCTACCACGGCAAGAAACTGCCCCTTTCAATAGGCATCAAAGCAGCAAAACACGACATATTAGTTTTGACCGATGCTGATTGTCGTCCGGCCTCCGATCAGTGGCTGAAACAGATGGTCACTGCCTTACAAACCAAAAACAAAGAGTTGGTTCTGGGCATCGGAGCTTACAAAAAAACAAAAGGATTAACCAACCTGTGGATACGTTACGACACGTTCACGATTGCCATTCAATACCTTGGTTTTGCATTATGTGGAAAGCCCTACATGGCAACCGGACGGAACATGGCTTATACAAAACAATTATTTCAAAAAACCGGTGGTTTCAAAACCCACCTCTACATAGCCTCAGGCGATGATGACCTGTTTGTGCAGGAAGCCGCCACCAAAGAAAACACCACTGTTTGCGTGGTTCCGGAAGCCCACACCATCAGCCAGGCCCCAACCACGTTCGGCAAATGGAGAGAACAAAAGATGAGACACTTAACAGCCTCCTCTCACTACAAAAAATCCATAAAATTCTCCCTTTTTGCAGAACCTGTTACCAGGGAATTATTTTGGGCTCTTACACTTTATTATATAATTTTTTCTAATTTTGCGCTGCTGATATTGCCTTTTTCATTATTATTGTTTTTCTTCAAACTAATAATTTGGAAAAAGGCATCAGATAAAACCGGAATGGGAAAAATATTTTGGGGGCTTTTACTTTTTGATGTTATTCAACCATTCATCATTGCCTTCAGTCATCTCGGAAATCTGACAGGGTCAAAAAAAAGGAAATGGAAATAAATCCGAACTTATCAGATAAGGCAAGGTATGACCTTGATTTGGTTGAAAAAGCAGTGGAAGGCGACCAAAAGGCTTATGCCGAACTAATGGCCCGTTATCGGGATGCCATCTACTTCATGCTGCTTAAAATGATAAACAACAAGACAGATGCAGAAGATCTGACTATCGAAGCATTTGGTAAAGCCTTTAAAAATCTCAGTCAATATTCTCCCAATTACGCATTCAGTACCTGGCTTTTTAAAATTGCATCCAACAACTGTATCGATTATCTGCGCAAAAAAAGAAACAACCACGTAAGCATTGATGGCGGATACTCATCGGAAGATAAAGAAACAGAGCCACAAATACACCTGAAGGACGAAACTCCCGACCCTGAGGAATTCATGATTAGAGAGCAAAAGGTGGTTTTAATGCGTACCGTTGTAAAGAAACTCAAACCCCGCTATCGCACCCTCATTGAGCTGCGCTATTTTAAAGAGTACTCTTACGAGGAAATATCGGAAGAACTGGATCTTCCGCTGGGTACAGTAAAAGCCCAACTTTTCAGAGCCAGAGAACTCCTTTTCAACACACTGAAAAACTCGGAAGTAAAAAAACACTAACGCATACTCGTCGTTTTTCCCATACCAAAGTGCTATAGCCTAATATTTCATGGACATTCTTTTAAAGTATTTCCCCAACCTCACCTCCATACAAATAGAACAGTTTGCTGCACTCAAAGGACTTTATAGTGACTGGAACAGCAAAATCAATGTCATTTCCCGCAAGGATATGGACAGTTTTTACCTCCATCACGTATTACATTCATTAGCCATTGCACGTTTTACGCGGTTTGTACCGGGCACAAAAATCATTGACATTGGCACAGGCGGCGGATTTCCCGGAATTCCTCTGAGCATATTTTTCCCCGAAGCAGAATTTACGTTACTGGATTCCATTGCAAAAAAAATAAAAGTGGTGAAAGCTGTTTCGGATGCCCTGGAATTAAAAAATACTTTTGCGGTTCAATCCCGGTCAGAAAATTTTAAAGGACAGTTTGATTTTATCGTAAGCAGAGCAGTCACCAACCTACCCGATTTTGTCAGACAAACCAGACATCTGATAGCCAAAAAGCCTGCGAATGCTATCTCAAATGGCATTTTATATCTGAAAGGCGGAGATATTTCTAATGAAACAAAACCCTTTAAAAAGAAAGTTTATATTACCGAAATTAGCGACTGGTTTGACGAATCTTTCTTTGAAACAAAAAAACTTGTTCACCTTCCTTTGTAAAAATTGACCCACAAAGTTTTGGGAGATAAAAAAAACTTGTATTTTTGCAGTCCGAATTTCAGAAAAGAAGGCAAAATAAACTTATAGTCACAACACAGGGACAATACCGGAGATTCTGCTTTGAAACAGCATTCACCTGAGTTCTTTATTCGGAAACTCTTTAAAAGGAGAATATTCCGGAGAATAGTGATTTAAAAACAAAAAAAATGAAAAGGACATTTCAACCATCGAACCGAAAGAGAAGAAACAAGCATGGTTTCAGATCCAGAATGGCTACTGCAAACGGACGTCGTGTGCTTGCTTCACGCCGCGCCAAAGGTCGCAGAAAACTAAGCGTTAGCAGTGAAAAAAGACACAAGGGATAAATAATGGCCCGGATTATTCAACACCGGGATTAGACCATTAGATATGCTTTATGCAATTACGCTATTTCTTAATTGCGCAGTGATATTGACCAACCACATTGTTCTGCAGTTTAGCAGAAATACGGAAAAGCTACAAGGATTCGTTTAGGATCCTTGTTTTTTTATATCCGTACCTCATCGTACTTCTTTTTATCCTGTTGTTTGGTGATTTTATGTTATTTTTGAAGGCATATTAAAAAACATGAAACCATGACGTTTTTCAAAATCATATTCAACAGGGCTTTTGCCAAACACTTAGGAATCGCTGTATTAGTTGGTATTTTAGTCATCCTTCTTACCTTTTGGGTGCTTAATCTATATACTCGTCATGGCAAGGGATTTGCGGCACCCGACTTCACCGGTCTAACAGAACAACAACTGGAACACCTTATTCAGGAGAATGAGTTGAGATATGCTATCATAGATTCTGCCCATATTAATGAACTTCCGCCCGGAGTTGTCATCGAACAGACACCCAAAGCCGGAAGTATGGTCAAAAAAAACCGCAACATCTTCTTCACCATAAACGCCTGGACACCGGAGAAAGTTCAGGTTCCTGATGTCATCGACTACAGCATCCGGAATGCCCGCGTAATGCTTGAATCTTTCGGCCTTGAGGTGGGAAAATTAATATATGTTCCTTCGGAATACACAAATCTGGTACTGGGGCAGCACTACAAAGGTAAACCGGTGGAAGCCGGTACTCCACTGGAGCGGGGAGCCGTTATTGACCTGATTGTAGGCCAGGGATTAAGCAACCGAACCACTGCAGTTCCGGATCTTAAAGGATTGTATTACGATGAGGCCAAACAAATCAGCCAAGATCTCTCACTGAATATTGGCGCGCAGATTTTCGACTCCACGATTGTTTCCAGAGAAGACACCCTAAAGGCTTTTGTATGGAAACAACGCCCCTCCGGAAGCGGGGACAGCAGGCTACGGCTCGGCTCTTCCATTGACATCTGGCTGACTGTTGATTCGTCCTACATCATGTCCGACACCTCCAAGGTGGATACGGCAGAAACACCCGAACAGGAATTTTCGGAAGAGCCAGTTGAGGAAGAAGATTTGAATGAAGAAGAATTCTTTTAACAGAATACAGAAAATAAATAATGAATATAGAAAAACCGGAATTTGAAGACACCGAGGATCTGGACGAACCCATCGAAAACGAAGAGGATACAGGCCCCGAACATGAACGATACGAACATTACCGGTTTGTAGCCGATGCCGGGCAAAATCTTTTGCGCGTTGACAAATTTCTGGTAAACCGCATTGAAAACGCATCCCGAAATAAAATACAGGACGCCGCAGCTGCCGGAAGCATCATGGCCAACGGAAAACCTGTCAAAACGAGTTACAAAGTAAAACCGGGTGACATCATCACTATTGAAATGACCTGGCCGCCCCGGGAAATTGAGATCATTGCCGAAGATATTCCACTCAACATTGTCTATGAAGATGATGCCTTACTGGTGGTCAACAAACAACCCGGAATAGTAGTTCATCCGGGCTTTGGAAACTACACCGGAACCCTGGTCAATGCATTGGCGTGGCACCTGAAAGACAACCCCTGGTTTCAGAGTAAGGATCCGCGCCCGGGACTGGTACACCGAATAGATAAGGATACTTCCGGCCTGCTGGTAATAGCAAAAACAGAAGAGGCAAAGACCATGCTGGCACGTCAGTTTTTCAACAAAACCACGGAACGCACTTATCAGGCAATCGTTTGGGGTACCATGAAGGAAGACGAAGGAACCATTACCGGAAACATTGGTCGTAGCATTCGTGACAGAAAGCAGATGACTGTCTTTACGGATGAATCGATGGGAAAACCGGCCGTAACGCGTTACAAAGTGCTGGAACGGATGGGCTATGTCACCCTTGTTCAGTGCAATCTGGAAACCGGTCGCACCCACCAAATCAGAGTTCATCTGAAACATATTGGCCACACACTTTTCAACGACGAAAGATATGGTGGTGACCAGATTTTAAAGGGAACCACTTTTACCAAATACAAGCAATTTGTAAAGAACTGTTTCACATTACTGCCCCGGCAGGCATTACATGCCAAAACGCTGGGATTTGAACACCCCGTCACTGGTGAATACATGAGGTTCGATTCGGAACTGCCCGACGACATGGAGCAAGCAATAGAAAAGTGGCGTCATTATATTGCGGGCAGAGAAGAAGAATAAAGGCCCCCTGAATCCCCCCAAGGGGGACATGAAAAAGCGCTAGGTCTACCGAAAAAATGAACATGAAAAGTTTTTTCACAACA
>NZ_JADQBH010000258.1 GCF_016278715.1 Marinilabilia sp.
TTTACGATAAAACAACCTTGTTTTTAGGCTTACCTGCCAAGGTCGGTCCCCAACATGTCATTCAGCTCTTTAAAAATATCTATTTAGGACAGGTTTGGTGTAAAATTTTATAATTTGGGGTGGTCATGGATGTCATCTTCTGATTCCCCGATATTTTTTTCACAGCGCAGTTAGTTAGCATTAACAAACACTTGTCTAAAATCAAAACAATGTCAAAATTCAAGTTAGTAATAGTCGCCATTCTCTCTTTGGCAACTTCTTTTCCCATTGCCGGTCAGACTTTTGGGGTGGGAATTGTGAAAGATGCTTCGGGGGGAGAACTTCAGCTTATGAGCAATCAAATTATGGCGGAAGTGGAAGCGTTGACTAAAGGGCGACAAAACGTGGCTTTTTATGAGGCGGAAGCCGATTGGCAGAAGGAGAAGTCAGGTGAATATCTGCTTGAATTCATGAACAATCCTGAAATTGACCTGATTGTGACTGTGGGGCTTCTTTCGTCTGATGTGGCAGCAGTATTGTCTGATTTTCCAAAGCCTGTAATTGCCGCGACCACTCTTGATGCAGATTTACAGCGTTTACCTGTTATAACGGGGCGGACTTCAGGAGTGCATAATTTCTCTTACATAGAGTCGCCGATTGATATAAAAAAGGATTTAGAGGCATTTTCAGATTTGTTTAATGCTGGTCATGTTTCTGTGGTATTGCCCGGGAAATTATACAACGAACTGGATTATATCCGGGAACTTATGGAAACTGACGATAACAACATGCAAATCTCCTTTGTCCCTTTAGACGCCGAGACGTCTATGGATGTAACTCTCCCTGACGGAACTGATGCCGTTGTAATGCTGCCAATGACGGGGCATTCAACCGGGGATATTCAGAAGCTGTTTTCCCGGTTCAACTCTGAGGGGATTCCTTCTCTCGCGATTAAAGGGACAGATTATCTGGAGCTTGGTGCTACCGTTTCTTATACCCCCCGGTTTTCATTTTTGCAAATGGCGCGGGCCACGGCTACGCGGATTGTTGAAGTTATTGAAGGAGTCAATTTGTCGCAAATACCGGTTTCTGCCAATGATGAAACACGTCGCCTCGTGGTAAATATGGAGAGCGTAAGGCAAATTAACAGGTTTCCGGCATGGGCCGGCATGAAGGATGCTGTCCTGATGAATGTCGAGAAGATGCCAGGCGAGGAGCTGGGACTGCACGAAGCAATTTCTCTTGCTCTGGAAAATAACCTGCAGGGGCGTATCACGGACAATGACTTACTGATGGCCCGGCAGGATGTTAAAATTGCCCGTTCGAATGTATTGCCATCTGTTGATGTTTCCGGTTCGGCGGTTCAACTGAGTGAGAATCTGGTGGAGGCTTCCATGGGACAAAAGGGAGAGTTCACTGTTACCGGTTCGGCATTCCTGAAGCAGGTACTTTATTCCGAAGAAGCCTTTGCCAATATTGCCATTCAAAAGCTGGTGGCAGAGAATGTAAAGCAGAGCAACCGGGAGACCATGCTGGATATTGTTGCTGATGTTGTCGAAGCTTATGTGAATGTGCTTTATGGCAGCAACAATCTGAAAATTCACAATGAAAATCTGAATGCCAATCTTCAGAATCTTAAAATAGCCGAAGCCAGAGAGCAGGAAGGTGCTGCAAGTGTTTCTGATGTCAATCGGTGGGAGAGTGAAGTGAATCTTTCCAGGATGGACTTTTATGATGCCGAAGCTGCTTACAAATCAGCTATGTATCGGCTTAACCAACTGCTCAACAGGCCTGTTAGTCAGATGGTTCCTGTCCCGCAGTCGGTTGACCTGCTGAAGCTGATTGTTGAGCATCAGGAATTGTTGTCTCAATGTTTTGATGACCCGCTCATTACTGAGCGTTATGCAGATTTTCTGATTGAACAAATGCACCGAAACTCTCCGGAACTTATGAAAATCAGAACAGCCGGAGATATTGCCGAACGAAAACGGAAGTTGTATGTCCGCAAATCTTATTTACCCGAAGTCGCTTTGGGGGCGGGAGCCGACCAGGCCTTTGTGCGGGAAGGAACAATAAGGAATCCTCAACTACCCGTTCCTGAACCACCCGACGATATTACCTGGAATGTGGGAGTCAGTATGAGGTTTTCGCTCTTCGAAGGTGCTAAGCGAAAAAATGAGCTTAAGCGCACCGTCCTGGAACAGGAAAAAATTGAGTGGCAAAAAGAAGAGTTAATCACCAATATGCAAACAGGTATTCGCTCAACGGTGCAGCAGTTGCAGGCATCGTTTAAAGACCTGGAGTTGGCCGAAAATGCAGCCCGGGCAGCTGAAGAAAACTTCGGGATGGTGCAGGATGCTTATGTCCAGGGGGCTGTGGGGGTAGTTGAGTTGGTAGATGCCCAAAACATGATGATTCGGACTAAAACGCTTGCCGTCAATGCCCGTTATCGATATTTACTGAATTATGTGGATGCAGAAAGATTGCAGGGTGATTATTCTTTCCTGAAGGATGCAGAAGGCCATCAGGAGTATGTGGAGTCGCTTTCGAAGTTCTTGAATCTGAAGGACTAGGGGAATGACCATTGCGATAAAAAATAAACCCAAAGGTTTTATTATGAAAGATTGGAGATGTTTGCCTGGCCTGGTATTTTACTTACGTCCATTCCTTATAATTTAGTAATAACTTGTTTGTTGCGAGTGACTATCCCAAAAAAAGTTTGGGGCATAATTAGTTTATGATAAGCAGGGATGCTCAATGTTCGAATTCCTTAGAAAGGTTATTCGTTGAGCAGGTTCGGCGGATTTCTATCCGCCGTTGGAGAGGAACCGGCGGATAGAAATCCGCCGAACCTAATCTTTCCTGGCAAATCCCGACCATTCTGGAGAGCCATCTTCGGAAGTGTAACAATTAAAACAAAAAGATATGAGAATCTTATACATGCTTTTTTTTGCCTTACTGGTTGCAGGTTGTGGCAGAAAAGCTGAACAGGAAGAAGCCATCCGGCCTGTATTTTTTCATGAGGTTGGTGAGTCGTTTCATGGTACCAGGCTTTCGTTTCCGGGGGTAACCCGGGCTGCCGATGAGGTAAGACTTAGTTTTAAAGTGGGTGGTACTGTTGACCGCTTGAATGTAGAAATGGGTGATACCGTACGAACCGGTGATTGTCTGGTTCGGCTGGATTCCACAGATTACTTCATTCAGTATTCAAAAGCACTTTCAGCCCTGAATAATGCGAAAGCGCAACTGGCCAATGCCCGTTCGGAGTTTGAAAGGATGGAAAATCTGTATATCAAAAATAACATCTCACTGAGAGATTATGAACGGGTAAAAACTCAGCTCGAGTCTGCTGAAGCAATGGAGAAATCGGCCGTTGCGCAGGTGAGTGCTGCGCAGAATCAGCTGGATTATACTTGTATGAAGGCTCCGTTCTCTGGCGTAATAAATTCCGTTTTTATCGGTGAAAGTGAAATGATTGGTGCCGGAAAACCTGCCCTGATGCTGTCATCCCTGAATAATATTGAAGTGAGAACCACTGTTCCCGAAAACATTATCGGCCAACTTAAAGTGGGTCTGGAGGCGGATGTTTCTCTTACATCGAGCAGGGATATGACTTTAAAAGGGCATGTTACCGAGCTGGGAAGCTCTGCTAAAAATGCGTCGGCTTATCCCGTGGTCATCGGAATGCAAAAGACGGGAGCGAACCTTTATTCGGGCATGACGGCAACGGTTTCTTTTCTTCTGGATTCGTCTGCCGGGAACCGTGATGAATCAATATTTATTCCCGAAGATGCTGTAAGTCATGACCAACAGGGAGATTATGTTTTTGTGGCAGAACCATCCGAAGGCGATGTGTTTGTGGTAAAGCGAAAACAAATTGTATCCGGAGGCTTAACGCCTGATGGGATTCAGATTCGTGAAGGTCTTTCGAAAGGCGACCTGGTGATAACTGCCGGGTTACGGTTTATGTATGAAGGAAGAAAAGTAAGGTTGCTGGACGGAGTGGAGTAAAAAACTCAAAATAAACGAAGCATGAATTTAACAAGGCTTACATTAAAAAACAGCCGGATAGCCATTATCGTTATTCTTGTTGTTGCAATAATAGGGGTTACTAACTATTTCCAACTAGAGCGCGATAGTATGCCGCCCTATACCATTCGACTGGCTACTGTGGTTACGCATTTTCCGGGAGCGGCCCCTGATGAGGTTGAAGTTCTTATAACTGAGCCACTGGAGGAATCCATTCGTGAGATGTCTGAAGTGAAAACCATTACCAGCGAATCACGCTCCGGGTTGTCAGTTATTACAGTTGAGTTGCTGGTGAAAGTCAGTGATGAGGAACTTCAATCGGTATGGACTACTTTGCGCAACAAAGTGGGTGACACCAGGAAGCAGCTTCCATCAAATATTATGGGACCAATCGTTAAGGATGATGATATCGGAACTGTATTTGGCGTTATCCTCGGGGTGACCGGCGACGGGGTGCCTTACCGCATATTGGAGGATTATGCAAAAGATGTGCGTGAAGAACTTCTACAGTTGTCGGATGTTTCAAAAATCAAGTATGGTGGAATTCAGGAAGAACGCATATTTATTGAGTTTGACGATAAACAACTGGCACAATACGGCTTGGGAGGTAACGAGCTCAAAAATATAATTGCTGCTACCAATGTGCTTTCTCCTGCAGGTATAATTAATGTGGGACGAAAACGTATTGAGCTGGAACCATCAGGCAGTTTTGAGAACCTCGATGATTTGAAAAATACACTTGTTCCTACAGGCAAAGGGTCGGTGGTATATCTTAATGATATTACAACTAAAATTTACAGTGATTATATTACTCCGGCAGAGAAGATTGTAAAGATTAATGGAAAAAAGGCCATTGCATTGTTTGTCTCCCTTAAGGACGGGGCCAACATTGTTCGCATGGGGGAGGATATTGATAATGTACTTCCGGTCATCAACAACCGCCTTCCTTTGGGAGTTGAGGTGGTGCGGTCGGCATCGCAGGATCACGTGGTGAAGGGGCAGGTCAATGATTTTCTGATAAACCTGGTGCAGAGTGTGGTTATTGTGCTGGCTGTGATGCTGTTTTTCCTTGGTTTAAGGACAGGCTCTCTTGTTGCTGCACTGCTGCCAATGGTCATCCTCAGCACTTTCTTTTTTCTTAATCTGATGGACATCGGTCTCAACAAGGTTTCTCTGGCAGCATTGATTATTTCCCTGGGATTGTTGGTTGATAACGGGATTGTGGTTTCCGAATCGATACTGGTAAACATGAAACGGGGCATGAACACCTTTGAAGCCAGCGTTTATTCCGGAAAAGTACTGATTATTCCATTGTTGATTTCGTCTCTGACAACCGCATCGGCTTTTCTTCCGTTTGCCCTGGCCAATACACCCATGGGGGAAATTTCTTCGCCGCTCTTTTGGGTCGTGAGTTCTACCATACTTGGCTCCTGGTTACTGGCATTTACTTTTACCCCCTTACTGGCTGTGGTAATCGTAAAAAGCAAGAAGACATCGGATGACCAGAAACCGGGAGTTATCGATTACTATATGGAAAAATTGAACCGGTGGTACAACGGAGTGCTTTATCACGTTTTGCAGAGACCATTTCTCTTTTTAGGGTTTATTGTGTTCTTATTTGTTGTTGCACTGGTCTCTATGCAGTGGCTTCCGTTTAAATTGGTACCCGATAGCGACAGGAATCTGGTTACTGTTGATATTAAGTTTCCTTCGGGCACACACATCGACTATACCGAAAAGGCTGTTGATGATATCGGGCAATTTATATCTCAAAATCTTTTAGTTACGGACGATTATCCTGATGGAGCTCCCGGAGTTCTCGATTATTCTGCTTTCATCGGAGAGGGGCCGGAGCCTTATGACCTGGGATATTTTAAGGATGAAGCCAATTCGAACTATGCCCACATGTTGCTGAATACTACCGGCGATGTGGATAACGATTTTATTATTGCCCGGGTTGACAGTTTCTGTTTCAATTATATTCCTGACGCCGATATTCGTGTCAACCGACTGACAGGTGCCGGAGCTTCAGGCACTCCCGTAGAGGTACGAATTTCGGGGAGTGATCCTGACCAGCTGGCGATGATTGCCGAAAATGTTAAGGAGAAGCTGGTTGAAACAGAGGGAACTAAGAACATCACTGACGACTGGGGTCCGAAAGTAAAGAAACTGGCTGTGGAAATTGATGAGGAAAGGGCACGGCGGTTTGGTCTGACAAATATTGAGATAGCTTCCGCTCTTAATACCGGTTTGTCGGGGATGAGGATAGGAGGTCTTTATGATGCCGACGAAGAGATCCCTATTTTTCTGCGGAGTTCGGATTATCAGGAACTTGATGTTTCATCCTTAAATACTTTTACCATCTTCTCTTCTGCCACCGGAGAAAATATTCCGCTGACACAGGTTGCTGATGTTTCTGTAGCCTGGCAATTTGCTAAAGTTAAACGAAAAGACCTGAAGCGAACTATAACCGCCGGGTCTTACCTTAAACCGGGGTACAATGCCTCCGATATTTTTGAGGACATCGGCGCGTGGATGGATGAGCAGAAAGCTGAGTGGCCTGCCAGTTATGATTATGAATTTGGCGGAGAAGATGAGGATACCAACGAAAACCTCGGGGCTATTTTTGCAAATCTTCCGTTGGCATTTTTTCTTATTCTGATATTGTTGGTTCTTCAGTTTAACTCCATCCGGAAATCGACCATTATTGTACTGGCCATTCCGCTGGGAATGATTGGTGTCGTAGCCGGATGGTATATAGGGGGCTCTTTCGTGAGTTTCTTTGGAGTTCTCGGTGTGATTGCTCTGGCGGGTATTGTAGTGAACAATGCAATTATATTGATTGACCGTATTGATGTGGAAATCAATGAAAATCCTGATGTCGACCGCAGAGATGCTATTTTGAGAGCAGCCAATAACAGGTTTCGTCCTGTGTTGCTTACCACTCTCACCACATCACTGGGTATGTTGCCTTTGTTGTTTGGAGGAGGTCTGTTATGGGAGCCGCTTACGCTGGCCATCATCTTCGGATTGTTCTTTGCCACATTAATCACTCTGCTGTTTGTACCTGTTCTTTACCGTTTGTTTTTCCGCATTCCGTTTAAGGATTATGTGTTTAATGAGAGGATACTGGATTAAAAAGGTTATGAAATACATTTGTCTTGAACGGACCATTTAAATGGTTTTGTGAAGATTTGTGTGGGGTCGACCTTGCAGGTAAGACAAAAAAGCAGGTCAGGGATTAAGGGATGAAATCCCCATTTAGAAATATTTTTGAAAGTTCGGTCAACCGATAGAAAATTTAGTATGAAAAGAATGATATTGTCAATCATGACCATATTGCTCATCGTTTTATTTGCCGTCAATATTAAGGCAGAAAGCCGGCAGAAAACAGGGCCCGATTTGGCGGGCAAATACGAGCTTCCCAACGGGGTAATCATCAGGCTTTTTAAAGTGGAAAATAAATTTTCCGGAGAGATTGTTGATGTAACTGAATTCAATGGAGGGCAATCGAAAGACATTAATAATCCGGATAAAAGTAAACGCGAACAATCACTTATCGGGAAACACATCATTCGCAATCTTGAATACGATGACAAAACCGAAAAATGGACAAATGGCGAAATGTATGCCCCGGAAAAGGGTATTTGGGTTGATTTGGAAATCGAGACGGTTCATGACGATTACCTGATTGCCAAAGGGTCGAAGTTTTTTTTCTCGAAGAAAGTGGTTTGGGAGAGAATTTAGTTCTATACCTGAAGTAGCGGGTTTTACGTAATCTGGCCTCGCCTATTGTATTTTGATGCCTGTGAAGGCAGACAGGTTGTCAATTACTTTATTGCTTAACCGGATGAATGCCTGACTTGTTCGTCCGGAGGATACCTGCATACATCTTACATTTGGATGTTTAAGAAAGTGGTCTCCTCCCAGGGCTCCTGTGGTGTCACAAAAGCACAGATTGTCGTTTTCAAGCCATTCCATGAAGGGTTTTTCGTCCCATGCCGGGGATAATCCGGTATTGAAAAGTATCTTTTTATTCCCCAATGCCTTAAATTCTTTGCTGTGCAGTAGAACGGTGTTCTTGTTGAGACAACAAAAAACGGCCTCATTTTCGCTAAGTAGTTTGTCCAGGTGAAGAAAGCGATATCCTTTGGCTTTTGCGTCTTGCTTTTCGTTTCGGGAGAAGTATGAAACATCGGCACCGAAAAAGTTCAATGCATCAGCAATCATACCTCCCGATTTTCCCAGCCCGATAATGCCTGTTTTTAGTCCTGTGATTTCGCGTGGCACATCGGTCCATGGAGTTTGATCGAATCCATGCAGGCAACGCACCAGTTCACTGATTACGTATTCCACTACTCCTTCGTCACCATAATCACGAATACCGGTAACGGTTATTCCCCGACTGTTGGCATAATTAATATCCACGTTGGCGCTTTCGGGAGTGTATAGCGAGCATGCCATACCGATATATTTTACATTCGGACATTGTTCCAGAGCTTCTTTAGTCAGCTGAGAAGTGTAGCTAAGCATTACTGCATCCGCATCTCCAATGCGGTTGGCAATCTCCTCATCTCCCGAGGGAATATCCGGATAAAAAATCACTTCTTTTGCAAATAAGTGCAGTTGTTTTTCTGCAGCAGGAATCAGGGATATGGGTTCAATGGTTACTAATTTCTGAAAGAGCATAATGCTTATTTTTTAGTGTATTGGATTTTTTATATGTGGTGTGATTAGGAGGATTCTTGATCCTTTTGTTCTACATTGACAATAATAAGGAACCTTTTCGGAAAAACATTGATGTTTCGGCTTTCTATGGCAGAAGAAAAAGTTATTGTTCAAAAAATGATTCGCCTTGCTTCCTATAACCCTATTTTTCACATACACACTTCATAATCGGTCCTTCATTGTGAGTGAATTACCTCAAAGGATTAAGGTTTATTGCGTATTTGACAGTACTGGAAGATCCCTGGACGGAGCCCAATTGTGTAACTTCGGGTCTATAAACCGATGTAAGCTTTCTTCCAATCCTAAAGTCTCTTTTTTGGGAAGAATAAAAATTTCTTTTCCTTAGAGTGGGGTTTTTGGGGGTTTATTAATTTCTTTGTTCAAAGAGTTTAAAATCATAAGTTGTGTTTTCCAATGGAAGATAAAAAAAATATTGCCTTAGTATTGTCAAGTGGAGGAGCAAAAGGAATTGCTCACATTGGTGCAATTGAAGAGTTGAAGCGCCGGGGATATAAGATTACATCAGTTTCAGGCTCTTCAATTGGTGCGGTTATAGGCGGACTTTTGGCTATGGGGAAGTTGGAGGATTACACGGAGTGGATTAAGACGCTGGATCGTCGTGCGATATGGGGGCTAATGGATTTTTCATTTACTTCTACTGGCTTGTTGAAGGGTGAACGTGTTTTTGATAAAATGAAGGAGTTCATTCCTGACATCAACATTGAAGATATGATGGTTCCTTTTACTGCGGTGGCTTCAGATATCCTGAATGAAAAAGAAATAGTTTTTGACAAAGGCAGTTATTACAGAGCAGTCAGGGCCTCTATTGCTATTCCGGCAATGTTTACTCCCGTAAAATACGATGGTACTTTTTTGGTTGATGGCGGAATTCTAAATCCCATTCCTATTGAACATGTGGCACGAAAAGACGATGATTTGCTGGTGGTTGTAAACCTATATGGGGACAAACAACCTAACGCAGAGGTTTTTGATGAAAGTAAAGACCAAAAAGAAAAACACGGAGAGGAAGGGCTGTTCGCGACCTTTTCCAATTTGGTAGCTACCGGTGATAAAAAGGGTCTTGGTTATATCTCCTTGCTAACGACCAGTTCTGCTGCAATGATTCATAAGCTTGCCAAAATGAATATCCAACGTTTCAAGCCCGATATTGTCATTGATATTCCTGCCGATTCTGCCAGCACTTTCGATTTTCATCGCGCCGATGAATTGCTGAAGCTTGGCGCTGAAGCTGCGAAAAGAGCTTTGTCAGTGGGAACTGCGAAATCTGATTAGTGAAAACGAGCGAAACCATGCAATCCTAAACTTCGCTTTCTAAATATCTGCTATTATGCGATTGTTGAAATTTAGAGAAGTGTTGATTTCAGAATTATACCCCCAATATCTAATTATCTAACCTCTATTTTTTTCTTTTTTTCTTTATTTTGAGAATATTCTCATTATCTTTGCATGAACAATAGTTCATTTATGGCACGACCCAAATCATTGAGAAAGGTGGTGAAACCACCAGGTTTTAAGGGGTATAAACCTTATGGCAACCCAAATAGTTTAGGAACTCCTGTTGAGTTGCATTATGAAGAATATGAAGCGCTGAAACTGGCCGATTTTGACCTGATGAATCACCTGGAGGCCTCCAAAGTAATGGGTGTGTCAAGAGCCACTTTTGCCAGGATTTATGAGAGGGCCAGACGAAAAGTAGCTTTGGCCCTTGTGGAGGTTAAAGAGATAAAAGCGGTTTACGGACATGCTTATCTTGATAAAAGCTGGCTTGTTTGTAATGCCTGTAACGCACGTTTCACTCTTCCACAGACGGGCAGTGAACGTAACTGTCCCGTTTGCAGGTCTTTTAATGTGGAGGCTGTGAAGTAAGCATGGAGCATGGGGCATGGAGCAAAGGGCATGGTGGGTGTTGTTTTGGCTGAAGCTGGATTACCGGCATGGTCATTTATTTTTTAGTAAATAGATGAAGGTCATTATTGTTCGTTTTTTCTTTTTCATAGTTGACCAGCCCCTGCGGGGCGACAGTTTGGTAGAAATGGCGTTGCAATGCATGAAAAAGCCCCGGCAGGGGTGACACCTTAGTGAAAGAAACCCGGCAAAGCTCAAATTTAGTATTACCAACGCAAAGAGTAGTTTGGTTATTAGATTTTTAGAAATAACACTTATATCGAAATAAAATGAAAACACTAATAACATCGACAGGTGGAAGCTTAGATGCTTCCTTTGACAAGCGCTATGGACGTGCAGCCTGGTTTTGTATCCTGGATGAACAAACAGGGAAAACGGAATTTTTTGAAAATGAACATGTAAATGCTACAGGTGGCGCTGGTACAAAAGCTGCTGAGAAAACTGTGGAGTTGGGAGCCGGAAAAGTAATTTCCGGAGATTTTGGGCCCAAAGCCAAGGATTTGCTGGAGAAATTTAATGTTCAGATGGTTATTATCGAAGAGGATGATTTGACCATCAAAGATATTGTGAAACGAATAAGAGGATAAGGATATGCCGAGAATGGATCACACAGGCCCTGAAGGACAAGGTCCCCAAGCGGGTAGAAAATTGGGGCGCTGTGCCCCAAAAGACGGAGAACCCCCAATTGGTAAAATAGGAGAAGGAATGGGAAAACGACGTAAAGGAGATTGTGGCGAAGGAAAAGGAAAACGCTTACGAAGCAATATGCCTTAACCTTAAAGTTACGAGCAATAGCTAAGAGTCAAGAGCCAAGAGCCAAGAGCTAAGAGCCAAGAGCTAAGAGCTAAGAG
>NZ_JADQBH010000209.1 GCF_016278715.1 Marinilabilia sp.
ACTACACTTCCATACCTGTTTCAGCGCACATTGAACATTATCGGGCCGAAAAAAAACTTCCTGTGCTGGAATTCCCCAGGTCACCCCTGACGGAATCATTCAGGGCGCTGCGAACCAACATAGATTTTATGCTTGGCAAGAATGCCCAAAATTCAGTTATGGCCATTACTTCCTCTATTTCGGGAGAAGGGAAATCCTTTTGCTCGGCCAATCTTGGTGCCATCTTTGCGCTAACAGGAAAAAGAGTTCTGGTAGTCGGTATGGATTTACGCAAACCCCAGACACATACCGAATTCAACATCAACAACGCCAAAGGCTTGAGCAACATACTAATCGGCACCGAGAAAACGGAAGATACCCTTGTAGAATCAAGACTTCCTGGACTTTTTGTCATTCCTTCGGGTCCTATTCCTCCCAATCCGGCTGAATTATTACAAAGCGAAGAAATGAGTCGCTTCCTGAAAGAAATGCGCAGGCAATTTGATTTGATAATCCTCGACACTCCGCCTTTGGCCTTAGTCGCAGACACCTTACTGGTTACCGAGGAAGCAGACCTCAATTTATTCATCCTAAGGCAGGGCTATTCAAAAAAACAAGCCTTGACTTTCATCAATCACATGGTAGAATCGGGGAGAATTAAAAAAACAGGGCTATTGGTAAACGACGTTAAAATACTGACCGGATACAGTCCAGCCAATCGCTACGGTTATGGTTACGGCTATGGGCGTTTCAAAAACAGCGGATATTACGACGCCTGAAATCATGGATTCACAGAATTTACCACTTCTACACCCACCAACCGGTCATATCGTCCCCCGGCAGGTCTGAAATAAACCAATATCAGATAGTCATTTTCTGTACGCCCAAAACTACCCTCAACCGGCAAAACCGAACCTTTCTCCTCGTCCTCCTCCACAACGAGGTACTGATAATTGTAGTATCCCTGTTTCAACAGCAGGGTGTGGGTGTAAAGTTCCTTCTCAAAATCATATTTCATTTTGTTTTGGGGAGTCAGCAACCAGTTGGTCAGCCCCCCTGTCACATACACTTGCCGACCGCCAACAGGGGGCATCCAATTGAGTGAAAAATGGACAAAAACATAATCTGCAGAAACCTCAGGACCTTGTTGTTCCTGAACCTCAATATAATACCGTCCATTAAAATCTTTGTGATAAAAGTAGGGACTATCACCATTCGGTTGGTCGGTAAAAACATCCGCATGATAAAAAGGGTCATAAAAATTAATATCCGAAATATGATCCGACTGAAACCGCAGGCTTCGAAAATCCACCCATCGGAATTCATTTCCCCCTTCCATTATCACTTCGCGATTGTAATTAAAATCCATCCGATCGTTGCCAAAAAAAAGTGGAGGAATATTAGTAATTGCATTATCGGTCCGTCCATTTTGCATGAGCGTAACCGACACTTCGGTGGCCGGATCCATAATACTTAATCCGGGATAATTCACCACGAAATCAATCTCCTGATAATTATCTCTACCGGAGGATTGCATAGTGTATTTTATGTCTGCCTCAACAGAGACCCGCTGTTCATTCACCATAAATCGTTTTGACAGGATGGGATTCTCACGTTTGAAACCATCATAAACTTTAAGTAAATAATTGCCCGATAAGAGAATTTCAAGGTTTTCATTTGGAAAAACCAATTCGTAATGCACATAATCGAAGGTCGTATTAAAGGAGCGCCTGTAGTTTTCTATGGGAACCATCTGATCGCCTCTGGAATATTCTGTACGCATCAGAGCTGAGGGCTCCCAGTTTTTATCACACCTTTCGACGGAATAGTAGTAATTTTTTATTTCTGTACCCAACTCATCAAACGACAGAAACAATTTCTGGCCCGTTCCAAGTCCGATAACAGGATATGACATTGGCCATCCGTTGCGATGAAAGAGGACGGTCTTTATATTATCAGAAATTTTTTCCGGATTGTAAAAATCGCGAGAAACCTGTGACAACAAGGATGTGGACAACAAAAAATTGAAAACCAAAAAGGAAATAAAGAAAATTTTACGCAAACAAAAAGAACCAAAAGTCCGTAGAACTTGTTTGCTCAATGTGAAAAATAAATAAAAGCTCATTTTGAAGTGGTTTCAATGCCCATAAAAATGCTCTAAAGTAATAAATTTAACTATTTTTGCAGACAAATTCAAAAACCGTTTTTCAAACATGTCTGAGGTAATCAAAATAAAAAAAGGGTTGGACATTCGGCTCAAAGGCAAAGCAGATAATGTTTTTGGCCAGGCCCAACTACCCGATTTGTTTGCCATTAAACCCACCGACTTTCAAGGGGTGGTGCCAAAGATGGTAATCAAGGAAGGCGAGAAAGTAAAGGCTGGCTCGGTACTTTTTTACGACAAGTATCAGCCCGACGTGAAGTTTGTTTCGCCCGTGAGCGGTGAACTGAAAGCCGTGATTCGTGGTGAGCGCCGTAAAATTCTGGAAGTAGTTATAAAATCAGATGGCAATAACGAAAGCCTCGATTTTGGAACATCAGATATCGCCGGACTTGGACGTGATGCTGTAGTAAAAAGGCTGTTGGAAGCCGGCGCATGGCCCTATCTGCGTCAGCGACCCTACGACATCATTGCACGCATCGACGATACCCCGAAAGCCATCTTTATTTCCGGGTTTGACTCCGCTCCCCTTGCACCCGACTACGATTTCATTCTGACCGGTAAAGAGAAAGAATTTCAAGCCGGTGTTGACATCCTTAACAAACTGGCAGAACAGGTTCATATTGGCATCAATGACGAGGCTGCTTCGAAAGTTTACAACAACACCAAAGGCGTTAACATTCATCGCTTCAACGGTCCTCATCCGGCAGGTAATGTGGGTATTCAGATAGGTCAGGTAATGCCCCTTAACAAAGGGGACCTCATTTGGACCTTACAGCCTCAGGAAGTTGCAGCCATCGGAAAATTATTCACCACCGGAAAACCCGATTTTGAAAGAACCATTGTGGTTGCCGGCTCTGAAATAAAAAAACCTGTCTATTTTCATACCATTCTGGGTGCCGCTATTTCGCCTTATATTAAAAATAACTTAAACACTTCCGAGAACATTCGACTCATCAGTGGCAACGTGCTCACCGGTTCTCAAATCAGTGACGACGGTTATCTGGGTTTTTATCACTCCCAGTTTACGGCCATTCCCGAAGGAGACGAGTACGAATTTATGGGATGGGCTGCTCCTGGGTTCGGTAAATACAGCATTTCCCGTTCATTTTTCAGTTGGATGTGTCCGAAAAAAGAGTACCGTTTGAATGCCAATATGCATGGCGGCAAACGAGCCATTGTAGTTTCAGGCGAATACGAGAAGGTTTTGCCCATGGACATAATGGCCGAGCAGCTGTTTAAAGCCATTCTGGTTGAAGACATTGACAAAATGGAGCAACTGGGAATTTACGAACTGGCTGAGGAAGATGTTGCTTTGTGCGAATTCGTATGTACCTCGAAAATGAATTTACAGAAAATTCTTCGCGACGGAATAGATTTAATGATTAAGGAACTGGGATAACAGACTCCCGGCTTCATAACACAAAACAAATACTTTCGAATGAAGGCATTACGGAATTTTATAGATAATATCAAACCCCACTTTGAAAAAGGCGGGAAGTTTGAAAAATTGCACTCCACATTCGATGCATTCGAAACCCTGTTGTTTGTTCCCAACACAACCAACAAAAACGGGGTGCATGTGCGCGATGCTATGGACATGAAGCGTACCATGGCAATAGTTGTGCTTGCATTGGTTCCAGCGCTCCTCTTTGGCATCTGGAATGCAGGTTATCAACATTTTATGGCTACCGGCCAGGAGGCTGATTTCTGGCCCATGGTGCTACACGGCTTTTTAAAGGTATTCCCCATCATCATAGTTTCTTATGGAACTGGATTGGCCATTGAGTTTCTTTTTGCGCAATTGCGTGGTCATGAGGTCAATGAGGGCTTTTTGGTTTCCGGAATGCTGATTCCATTGGTGTTACCTGTTGACATCCCCTTGTGGATGGTTGCCGTAGCAACAGCCTTTGCAGTTGTCATCGGCAAGGAAGTTTTTGGTGGTACTGGAATGAACATCTGGAACCCCGCACTTCTGGCCAGAGCATTTCTGTTTTTTGCCTATCCGGCTCACATGTCGGGAGACACTATATGGATAAGCGGACTCACAAGCGGAGAAGGCATCGTTGACGGATACTCCGGTGCTACTGCGTTAGGAGCTGCTGTAACATCCGGCAATGTGGACAAGTTTTCCATTATGGATAGTTTTCTGGGCGTTATTCCCGGTTCCATTGGAGAAACATCCACACTGGCCATTCTAATTGGTGCAATCATACTGATTTATACCGGAATTGGAAGCTGGCGCATTATGCTTTCTGTTTTTGCAGGCGGTTTTCTGATGGCCCTTGGTTTTAACGCCATCGGTTCTACCCCGTTGATGCAGATTCCTGCCCTTCATCACATGGTTCTTGGCGGTTTTGCCTTTGGTGCCGTATTTATGGCCACCGATCCGGTTTCAGCCACCCGAACGGTCCGGGGAAAATACATTTATGGTTTTCTCATCGGCGTTCTGAGTATCATGATCAGGGTATTTAACCCGGCTTACCCCGAGGGAGTAATGCTGGCCATCCTGCTGATGAATACATTTGCACCGCTGATTGACCATTTTGTGGTAGAGAGCAATATAAAACGACGTCTGAAAAGAGCAAGTGTAAACGCATAACAATTGATAAAATGGACAGACAAGGAAATAAATATACTTTTCTTTATGCTTCGATAATGGTAATTGTAGTGGCTACGGTACTTGCGTTTGTTGCCGAGGCACTCAATCCCATTCAGAAGAAGAATGAAGAAGAGGCCAAAATGATAGACATTTTGAAATCGGTAGGCATAGAAAGCACCACCTCAAATGTTTCGGATAAGTTTAAAGAGTACATTGGAGAGAATGTCTATATCGTAAACTTTGAGGGGAATCGCCAGGATGTTAGCGCACAAGCGGCTTTCAATATCGACCTGGGCAAGGAGGTCAGAAAACCCCTTTCGGAAAGACAATATCCGGTTTTTGAGTGCCATCTCGAAAACGGCGAAGTAAAATACATACTTCCCGTCCGTGGGAAGGGCCTTTGGGGACCTATATGGGGTTATGTTGCCCTAAACGAGGACAAGAACACCATTTTTGGTGCCACATTCGACCACAAAGGGGAAACCCCGGGTTTGGGAGCCGAAATATCCACTGATGCTTTTCAGCAACAATTCAAGGGCAAAACCATCTTTGAAGATGGCGAACTGGTCTCGGTTAATGTTGTAAAAGGCGGAGTACCCGACGACGCTTCTCACGGAGTGGATGCCATTTCGGGTGGAACCATTACCAGTCAGGGCCTGGATGCCATGCTGAAAGATTACTTTAACGGCTACGAAGCATTTTTAAAAAAATAAAAAGAGAGAACCATGAGTAGTGAGAAAGAACCTTTGTTCTCATCGAAGAACCTGAAACTTATAACCGGACCACTCGGCTCACAAAACCCAATAACAGTGCAGGTACTGGGAATTTGTTCGGCGCTTGCGGTGACGGCAAAACTTGAACCTTCCATCGTGATGTCACTCTCGGTGATATTTGTGCTTGTTTTTTCAAACCTTATCATATCGCTTTTGCGAAACACCATCCCGTCCCGAATAAGAATCATTGTTCAGTTGACGGTAGTGGCATTTTTGGTGATCCTGGTGGACCAACTCCTGAAAGCCTTTGCTTATGAAGTTAGCAAGCAGCTTTCGGTATTTGTAGGATTGATTATTACCAACTGCATCATCATGGGACGCCTCGAAGCTTTTGCTTTGGGAAACAAACCCTGGCCTGCTGTCCTCGATGGTATTGGCAATGGAGCTGGCTACGGTCTCATTCTGGTAATTGTTGGTTTTGTTCGTGAACTTTTCGGAACGGGCAATCTCACCTTTCCGGGAATTGGAGAGGTTCAGATTGTCCCCGACATTGTTTATGAATGGGGATATGTGGACAACGGACTGATGATTTTGCCTCCCATGGCACTGATTACGGTTGGGATTATCATCTGGGTACAGCGTTCCAGGAATAAGGATTTGGTTGATATCAGCTAAGCAATCCTTTTCAAAAAGCAAGAGACAATATGGATTTCGGGAATCGAAATCTAAAAACAAGAAACAACAAATAATCACAGAGCAATGGAAAATCTGCTAAACATATTTGTTAAGTCCATTTTCATAGAGAACATGATTTTTGCCTATTTCCTGGGTATGTGTTCTTATCTTGCGGTATCCAAAACCGTAAAAACCTCATTTGGACTTGGGGTGGCAGTTGTATTTGTGCTGGGCATCACCGTTCCGGCCAACTACCTGCTGGAAAACTACGTATTGAAAGAAGGCGCACTGGCCTGGCTGGGCGAAGGTTTTGAAGATATCAACCTAAGTTTCCTCAGCTTTATCATGTTTATTGCCGTTATCGCCTCCATGGTTCAGCTGGTTGAGATGATTGTAGAAAAATTCGCGCCAACACTCTATACCTCTCTGGGTATCTTTCTGCCGTTGATTGCGGTAAACTGTGCCATCCTTGGAGGTTCACTTTTCATGCAGGAACGCGACTATGCCAATATTGGTGAAGCCTCCGTATTCGGACTTGGGTCAGGCATCGGCTGGCTACTAGCAATCGTAGGTATTGCTGCCATCCGTGAAAAAATTAAATATTCCGACGTTCCAGCTCCGCTGCGTGGTCTGGGGATCACCTTTATCATCACAGGACTGATGGGTATCGCATTTATGAGTTTCATGGGTATTCAACTTTAAAAAGAGCTCTCGAAAATGAATATATTAACAATTTCAATCCCGGTAATCATAACCAGCGCTGTTGTCTTTCTGACTGTTATCATCCTGCTGGTTTCGATACTGCTTTATGCCAAGAAAAAGCTGACACCATCAGGCAAGGTAACCCTTGATATCAACGAGGGTGAGAAAGAACTGGAAGTAGAAAGTGGTCAGACCCTTCTTACGGCATTGGGCAACAACAAAATATTTCTACCCTCAGCTTGTGGAGGTGGAGGAACATGCGCTATGTGCCGTTGCCAGGTACACGATGGTGCAGGCTCCATTTTGCCCACCGAAACCGGTTATTTTACGCGCAAAGAGCAGGCAGATGACTGGCGTTTGGCTTGTCAGGTAAAAGTTAAAGACAACATTAAGATGGAAATCCCACAGGAGATTCTGGGTATTCAGAAGTGGGAATGTACTGTGGTCTCAAACCACAACGTGGCCACCTTCATCAAGGAGTTTGTTGTACAGCTGCCTGAAGGAGAAACGCTGGATTTCAAATCGGGCGGATACATCCAGATTGACGTCCCCAAAATTGAGGTTGATTTCAAAGACATTGAAGTGGACGAAGATTTCCGGGGAGACTGGGAGAAATTCAACATGTTTGACCTGAAAATGAAAAACCCGGAGCCAACATTTCGTGCGTATTCTATGGCCAACCATCCCGCTGAGAACAACATCATAATGTTAAACATTCGTATTGCCACCCCTCCTTTCGACAGGGTTAACGGCGGATTCCAAAAAATTAACCCCGGAATTTGTTCATCCTTTATTTTCTCACGCAAACCCGGCGATAAAGTAACCATCTCCGGACCTTACGGTGAATTCTTTATCAAGGACACCAAGCGCGAGATGATGTTTATCGGTGGTGGTGCAGGAATGGCGCCCATGCGTTCTCATATTTTCCACCTTTTCCATACGGAAAAAACCGATCGTAAAGCTACGTTCTGGTATGGTGCACGTTCTAAACGAGAGATTTTCTATGAAGAGGATTTCCGCGAAATAGAGAATAGTTTCGATAACTTTGACTTTACCATTGCTCTTTCCGAGCCACTGCCGGAAGACAATTGGGAAGGTTCAACCGGATTCATTCACTCAGTGATCTTCGAAGAGTATCTGAGTAAACATGATGAACCGGAAGAGATTGAATACTATCTGTGCGGACCTCCGATGATGAATGCCGCGGTCAACAAAATGTTATACGACCTGGGTGTTCCCGACGAAATGATTGCATTTGACGATTTCGGATCATAATCCATAAAAAAAGCCCCGCCATTATGGACGGGGTTTTTTTTATGATTATTTTATGGATGTATTTTCAGCCAAAAAATGAGTATTCTATAGAATTATTCACTCCTATCCAAGTAAAAATTGACGTCGAAGGTGTCGTAGATTTTTTAAAATCATGTTTGGATTTACGGACAAACCAAAAAATAATCGGCCGAAATACCCGCAATCACTAAATCAGAAATCGAATAATCAGGCACATGAAAAGGACTTTAATTATCTTAATTCTGGGAATCTTTTTACAAGTCAAATCAAGCGGACAGGAACTCCCTCTGTTAAAAGTCTCTGAGAACAAACCATACATTGTTACCGAAGATGATGAGCCATTTCTTTGGTTAGGAGGTACTGCCTGGGAATTAATTCATCGGTTAAGCAAGGAAGAGATTGATATATACCTTTCCGATAGAGCCGACAAAGGATTTACGGTTATACAAACGGTTATTCTGGCCGAACTGAACGGATTAAATACCCCCAATGCTTACGGTGAAAAGCCCTTAATCAATAACGACCCGGAAAAACTAAATCCAGCCTATTTTGAACTGGTGGATTATACAATAAAAAAAGCTGAAGAGCTTGGTTTATATGTTGGGCTTTTGCCTACATGGGGAGATAAGTTTAACAAAGGATGGGGCGTTGGCCCTGTAATTTTCGATAAAGAAAATGCTGCTGTTTACGGCCAGAAACTCGCAAAAAGATATTTGTCCTGCAACAACATTATTTGGATATTGGGTGGTGACCGTGTCCCGGAAAATCAGGAACAATCCGACATCATTCGCTCCATGGCGAAAGGCATTCAAAGTGTCGATTCAATTCACCTGATAACTTACCATCCCAGTGGAGCAAAAAACGCCATCGATTTCTTTAACGAAGATTGGCTCGATTTAGATATGTTTCAAAGCGGCCACAGCCGACACGCGAAGGAGTACCATTATGTGCTTAAAGCAAGAAAAAAAGCACCGTTGAAACCAGTAATTAATGGTGAGGCAAGATATGAGAATATCGAAGACAGATTTTGGGAAAATAAAGATCATGGTTGGTTAGACGATGCCGACGTGAGAGTTTCTGCCTATTGGAGTATGCTAACCGGTGCTGCCGGATATGCCTACGGATGTAACGACATCTGGCAGATGTATGAAATAAATAGAGACCCCGTTTTACAGGCTCGCACCGGTTGGAAGACCTCGCTCAGCCTGCCGGGATCTATGCACATGAAGTATCTTAAAGAACTTTTTGAAATGTTTTCCTGGCAAAACATGGTTTATGAGCCTGCATTAATTGTGAGTGAGAACAAAGAGGATGATTCATATATTATTGCTTCAGTTAGTAAAGCCAAAGATTTTATTTTAGCCTATACGCCAACCGGAAAACCGTTTTCCCTAAATACCTCCGGAATACAATCCGAAACGGTGTTCAGTTATTGGTTTAATCCACGAAGCGGAAAACTAAAGTACATTGGGGAAGATAAAGTAACCGCGGCCATGGAATACAAACCCTGGGCGGATGGCCGGGGAAGTGATTTTTTATTAATTGTTACTGATAAAAAAATTAACCGGGAATAGTTATACTTTTGTATCATCCGACAAGCAAACGAAATTCAACAAACACCGGCGATCATCCCTCACCGAATAAACAAGACGCTGAACAAATGAAAATTTCCACATTAATGCTGACACTGGTTGGCGCAACAATACTGATATTTAGCTCCTGTACTTCAAAAGCCTCCTGGGTGAAGAATCAGGGACAGGTATTTGGCACCTACTATCATTTGGTTTATGAAAGCCCCGACGGGACAGATCTCCACAAAGATGTAATGCAGGCTCTTGACTCCGTGAATAAGTCCCTTTCGACCTACGACAGCACTTCAGTCATTTCGATGCTCAATCAGTCAGATTCCGGCACAAAAACAGACCCACATTTCCGAAAGGTTTATCTGGCAGCCAAAGAGATAAATATTGCCACCGATGGCGCGTTCGACATGACCATCGCACCACTTGTCAACGCCTGGGGGTTTGGGTTTACCAACAAACAGGATATAACCTCTTCCTTAATTGATTCCTTAACGCAACTGGTCGGGATGAATTATCTGGAACTCAAGAACGATTCAATTCTGAAGCACCGCAAAGGGGTTATGCTGGATGCATCTGCCATTGCCAAAGGCTACGGAGTGGATGTGGCAGCACAAATACTGGCCCGGCATGGATGCCAAAACTTTTTAGTGGAAATAGGCGGTGAAATCGTCTGTGAGGGACTTAATGTCAAAGGAGAACTATGGCGAATCGGGATTGATAAACCCTTTGATGACCCAATTGCATCAAATCGGGAACTTCAGTTTATTATTGAACTATCGGGAAAAGCATTGGCGACAAGCGGAAATTACCGACAATTTTATATTGACAAAAATACAGGTAAAAAATATGCCCATACCATCGATCCTGTTTCAGGGATGCCTGTAGATCACTCGCTTCTGAGCGCATCCATTATTGCCAATGACTGCATGACTGCCGATGCATACGCTACAGCTTGTATGGTTTTGGGGGTTGAAAAAAGCATGGAATTAATGGAAAAACATCCCGAAATGGAAGGATGCTTCATTTTCAGTACAAAAGAAGGAATGAAAGTTTCCCGAACAAAAGGATTTGACAAATACGCTACTGAATAATCCGGAAAACTTCCACTCCTTCTATCGTGAGACAAATATTAATTTTCTCTCTACTTTAAAAACCTGTCCAAAATACATATCTTTAAGCTGCTGCAAGTCTTGTTTATGCCCGACTTTGGCAGGTGAGCCAAAAAACAAGGCTGTTTTTAGAGTGAAAGCTGCCAAAGCCTTGATTTTTTTTCCTGCTTTTTTGTATCAAGAAAAAAAGCAGATCAGTGTTTAAGGGATGAAATCCCTTTTAGAAGACGTTTTTGACACTATTGACTACTTTAAAACTACCTGGGAACTTCTGTCTGACAGCTGTCAGCAGACGAATGACATCCACATGAACCGCCACTACAGGTTCTCAGCGTTGCGTCTTTTTTGAAAAAACTTTTTACGGCAAGACCGGCAAAAGCCAATCCTACAAAAAGGATAGCCAGTCCAATCACAATCAAAATATTACTCATAAGTTCCTCCTCGTTCTTAATATATACAAAGGTAACAATTCTGATTTTCGGATGCAAATATCTTGTTTAGTAAAATATTTTAAAGTTTTGTGTCTGAAGATAATACTCCTTTAGTTTTTTCAACACCCTGCAAGCTAGTTGTTTGAAATCAAAGGTGTTTGTTTGTTAATGCTCAGTATATCAAGACTGTACGAAGCATCTTTCAT